>JBOGGP010000028.1:0-15734 GCA_050744105.1 Acidimicrobiales bacterium | reverse complement strand
CCCCCGACGGCCGCCGGCGCCCAGACCGCCGGCGCCGCCCTGGACGCCTGGTGGTCGATCGAGGTGGCCTTGAGCGCCCTGGACCGCCTGGAGGTCCGGGGCCGTGACTCCGCCGGCCTGCACCTGCTCCTGGCCGGCCACGGCCTGGACCTGGCGTCCCCCGAGCTGGGGGCGCTCCTCGGGGCCCGGCTGGCCGACCCGCTCTTTACCTCCCTGGCCGCCCGCCCCGCCGGCGGTTGCCTGAGCCTGGTCTACAAGGCGGCCGCCGAGATCGGCGAGCTGGGCGACAACGTGGCCGCCCTGCGGGCCGCCATTGCCACCGACCCCCTGCTCGGGATGGCCATGCGCTCGCCGTCGCTGCGGGTCACCGTGCTGGGCCACACCCGCTGGGCCAGCGTGGGGGTGATATCCCAGGCCAACGCCCATCCTCTCAACTCCGAGGAGGTGGGCCGTCCCGACGGGCCCTACGTCGCCGCCGCGTTGAACGGGGACGTCGACAACCACGTCGAGCTGCGGCTGAGCGAGGCCCTCCAGCTGCCCTCCGAGGTGACCACCGACGCCAAGGTGATCCCCACCCTGGTGTCGCGGCGCCTGGCCGAGGGCGCGCCGGTGTCCGAGGCCTTTCGCTCCAGCGTCGCCCGCTTCGAGGGCTCGGTGGCGGTGGCGGCCACGGCGGCGGCCGCCCCCGACGAGATCCACCTGGCCCTGCGCGGCAGCGGCCAGTCGCTCAACATCGGCCTGGCCGAGGACGCCTTCGTGGTGGCCAGCGAGCCCTACGGCCTGGTCGAGGAGACCTCGGCCTACCTTCGCATGGACGGCGAGGAGACCCGGGGCCAGGTGGTCGCCCTCCGCCGCGACCGCGCCGGCTCCCTGGCCGGCGTGGAACGGTCCCGCTACGACGGCGCCCCCCTGCCCGTCCGAGCCGGCGAGACCAGGACGGCCGAGGTCACCACCCGCGACATCGACCGGGGCCGGTACCCGCACTTCCTGCTGAAGGAGGTCTCCGAGGCCCCCCAGTCCGTGCGCAAGACCCTGCGGGGCAAGGTGGTGGACGAGGACGGCCGGCTGTCGGTCCACCTCGGCGACGGCACCCTGCCGGCGTCGCTGCGCCACGCCCTGGCCGGCGGCCGGGTGAGGCGGGTCCTGGTCATCGGGCAGGGCACGGCGGCGGTAGCCGGCCAGGGCGTCGCCGCCGCCATCGCCCGCTGCCTGCCCACCATGGCCGTGGCCGCCGTGCCCGCCACCGAGCTGTCCGGCTTCGGGCTGGTCGACGACATGTCCGACACCCTGGTGGTGGCCATAAGCCAGTCGGGCACCACCACCGACACCAACCGCACCGTCGACCTGGTCCGGTCCCGGGGCGCCCAGGTGGTGGCCGTCGTCAACCGGCGCAACAGCGACCTGGTCCACAAGGCGCACGGGGTGCTCTACACATCCGACGGCCGGGACGTGGAGATGAGCGTGGCCTCGACCAAGGCCTTCTACGCCCAGGTGGCCGCCGGCTGGATCCTGGCCGTCGGCCTGGCCGCCGCCGCCGGGTGCGCCCAGGCCGGGCGCGACGGGCGCCTGCTGGCGGCGTTGCGCGACCTGCCGGCGGCCATGGAAGGCGTGCTGGCCGGCCGGGAACGCATCGCCGCCGTGGCAGCCGCCCTGGCCCCGTCCCGGCGCAACTGGGCCGTGGTGGGCAGCGGCCCCGACCGCGTCGCCGCCGCCGAGGCCCGCATCAAGCTCTCCGAGCTGTGCTACAAGGCCATCGCCTGCGACGCCACCGAGGACAAAAAGCACATCGACCTGTCCTCCGAGCCACTCGTAATCGTGTGCGCGGCCGGCCTGGGCGGGGCCAATGCCGACGACGTGGCCAAGGAGGTCGCCATCTACCGGGCCCACAAGGCGGCCGCCGTGGTCATCGGCCCCCCGGGTGCGGCGGCCCGCTTCGCCGCCGCCACCGAGGTGATGGAGGTCCCGGCCTGCGATCCCGACCTGGCCTTCGTGCTGTCGGCCATGGTCGCCCACCTCTTCGGTTACGAGGCTGCGCTAGCCATCGACGCCCAGGCTCGGCCGCTGCGCCGGGCGCGCTCCGCCATCGAGGCGCTGGGCCGCGCCCCCCTCGGGGCCCCCTCCCTGGCCGCTGACCAAGAATGGCTCGGACGGCTGGGCGGGGTCCTGGCGAGGGAGATGGCGCCCTGGCTCGACAGCCTGCGCCGGGGCGAGTGCAACGGCCACCTCGAGGCCGCCACCGCGGTGCGGATCGTGTCGCTGCTGCGTTACGCCACCGCGGCGACCCCACTCGACTCGTATGAGATGGAGTTTGGGAAAGTGGCGTCCCCTGCGGCTGTCATCGGTGACCTCCTCGAAGCCCTCAGTACCGGCATCGACGAGCTGACCCGTCCGGTGGACGCCATCAAGCACCAGGCCAAGACGGTCACGGTGGGCATCTCCCGCAGCGAGGACGAGCTGCTGGCCGTACCCCTGGTCAAGGAGACCCTGGCCGCCGGCGCCGGCGCCGAAGGGCTCGGCTACCGGGCCATGCGGGCCCTGGCCGCCCTCGACCCGGCGGTGGCCGAGGTGCTCGGCTACACCCGGTACCGCATCGCCGGCGGCACCGAGATCCACGTGGTCGGCAGGGGCGGCGTGGCCCGGGGCCTGGTGTCGCGCACCGACGCCGACCCCCGCCTGCGAGGTACCAAGCACCGGGCGGCCGAGGAGCGTCAGGTGACGGTGGCCCGGGGCCGGCGCGACGGCCGCACCGTGGTCCTGGTGCCCGAGGTCGGGGAGGGCGAGGTGGTGGGGATGACGCTCCTGCACGTGAGGTGCTTGGACCGCCTGCCCCCTGCCCAGGCCCGGGCCGTCCTCGCCGGCTACCGCGACCGCTACAGCGCGCTCGCCGACGCCGTGGCGGAGACGGAGCCGTCGTTCGACGACGACCGCCTGGGCCGGGAGGCGATGGTGGACCTGCTGACCGAGCCGGTCTACGTCCTGGCCGACCGCTGGCGCGCCGACGCCCCGTGAAGGGCGCTCGCCGGTGAGCGGACCTGGCCTGGTGGGCATAGGCATCGACGCCGTGGAGATCGCCCGCTTCGCCGCCGTGCTGGCCCGCCGGCCCGGTGTGGCCGGCCGGCTGTTCACCGCCGGCGAGCGGGCCTACGCCTCGGGCCTGGCCAACCCGGCGCCGAGCCTGGCCGCCCGCTTCGCCGTCAAGGAGGCGGCCATGAAGGCGCTGGGGGTGGGCGCCGGCGCCTTTGCCTGGACCGACCTCGAGGTGCTGCGCCACCCCTCGGGCCAGCCCCAGCTGGCCGTCCGTGGCCGGGCTGCGGCGCTGGCCGCCGCCCAGGGGGTCAGCGGGTGGCGGATCTCGCTCACCCACACGGGGGCGACAGCCGCCGCCGTGGTGGCCGCCCTGTCTTGATCCCGGTACTGACCCCCCAGGAGATGGCCGGCGTCGACCGCCGGGCCGGGATCCCCACCGCCCAGCTGGTCGAGCGGGCCGGCGCCGCCCTGGCCCGGGCCGCCGGCGCCCGGCTCGGGGGGTGCTACGGCCGCCGGGTGGTGGTGGTGGCCGGCGCCGGCAACAACGGCGCCGACGGCCGGTCGGCCGCCGCCCGGCTGGCCCGGCGCGGCGCCCGGGTGAGCGTCGTAGAGGCCTCCGACCTCGGCCCCGGCCAGCGCCTGCCTGCCGCCGACCTGGTCGTCGACGCCGCATTTGGCACCGGCCTGTCCCGGCCCTACCGCCCCCCCGACCCGGGCGCCGCCCCCGTCGTGGCCGCCGACATCCCCTCGGGGCTGTCGGGGCTCACCGGCCTGGCGCCGGCGGGGGGATCGGCGATGAGGGCGGAGCGGACGGTGACCTTCGCCGCCCTCAAACCGGGCCTGCTCCTGGGCGACGGCCCGGCGCTGTGCGGGCCGCTGGAGGTGGTCGACATCGGCCTGGGGGACCTGGTCGGCGAGGTGGCCCGGGCCTGGCTGGTGGCCGACGACGACGCTGCCCGATGGGTCCCGCCCCGCCGGCGCGACAGCCACAAGTGGAGGTCGGCCCTGCAGGTGGTGGCCGGGTCCCCGGGGATGACGGGGGCGCCGTGGATGGTCTGCCGGGCCGCGCTGCGGGCCGGAGCGGGCTACGTGCGCCTCGGGATGCCCGGGGTCGACCTGGCCTACGCGCCGCTCCCACCCGGGGAACTCGTCACCCAGGCCCTGCCCGCCCAGGGCTGGGCCGGCGACGTCGGCGCCGGCCTCGACCGCTTCGGGGCCATGGTGGTGGGCCCGGGCCTCGGGGCGACCGCCGGCTCCGCGTCGGGCACCGGCGCCGGCCCGGGCCTCGGGGCGGCCGCCGGCTCCGGTTCGGGCACCGGCGCCGGCCCGGTGGGGCAACTGCTGGCCGCCGCCCAGCTGCCGGCTGTGGTCGACGCCGACGGGATCAATTGCTTCGCCGGTGTGGACGACCTCGCCGCCGTGGTAGCCCGGCGCCGGCACCCCACCGTGATCACCCCCCACGAGGGGGAGTACCGGCGCCTGGTCGGCGATCGCCCCGGACCTGACCGCCTCGACGCCGTCCGCCAGCTGGCCCGGCGCAGCGGCGCCGTGGTGCTGCTGAAGGGTTCCACGACGGTGGTGGCCGCCCCCGACGGGCGGGCGCTCCTGGCCGCCTCCGGCTCCCCGGCCCTGGCCACGGCCGGGACCGGTGACGTGCTGAGCGGCGTGCTGGGGGCGTTCCTGGCCCAGGGCGTGCCGCCGCTGGAGGCTGCCGCGCTGGCCGCCCACGTCCACGGTCGAGCCGCCGGGCGAGGCCTTTCCCATGGTCTGGTGGCGACCGACCTGCCCGACCTGGTGGGGCGGTGGCTCTCGGAGCACCTGGGGTGAGCGGCGTGACCGCCGGCCTGCGCCCGGTGTGGGCCGAGGTGGACCTGGCTGCGGTGGCCCACAACGCCGGCGTGCTGGCCCGGGCGTCGGCCCCCGCTCTCCTCTGCGCCGTGGTCAAGGCCGGTGGTTACGGCCACGGCGCCGTCCCCGTGGCGCGGGCGGCGCTGGCCGGCGGCGCCCGCTGGCTGGCCGTGGCCATGGTGTCCGAGGGCCTCGAGCTGCGGGCGGCCGGCATCGACGCACCCGTCCTGGTCCTGTCCGAACCGGAGCCGGCAGCCATGGCCGGCGCCGTCGGGGCCGGTCTCACCCCGACCCTCTACACCGGGCCGGGCGTCGTCGCCGCCGCCGCTGCCGCTGCCGGGGGCGGGGCGCCCCTCGCTGTGCACGTCAAGGTCGACACCGGGATGTACCGGGTCGGCGCCGCCCCCGACGACGCCGTCCGCCTGGCCCTGGAGGTCGAGGAGCACCGGGGGTTGCGGCTGGAGGGGCTCTTCACCCACCTGGCTGTGGCCGACGAGGTGGACGATCCCTACACCGCCGGGCAGCTGGCCCGCTTCGCCGGCGCCGTGGACCGGCTGGCCGGGGTCGGGGTTCGCCCCCCGCTGCTCCACGCCGCCAACTCGGCCGGCGCCCTGTGGCACCCCGAGGCCCGGCTGGACATGGTGCGGTGCGGCATCTCGCTCTACGGCCTGGCCCCCTGCGCCGGCCGGCCGGCGGGCGGTGACGGGGGCCGGTGGCTGGACCTGCTGCGGCCGGCGCTGGCCCTGCGGGCCCGGGTCTCCTTCGTCAAGGAGGTGGCCGCCGGCGAGCGCATCTCCTACGGCCTGCGCTACCGCCTGGAGCAGCCCTCGGTGATCGCCACCGTGCCCATCGGCTACGCCGACGGGCTGCCCCGGCGGCTCGGGGCTGTCGGCGGCGAGGTGCTGATCGGCGGCCGGCGCCTGCCCATCGCCGGGACGGTGACCATGGACCAGGTCATGGTGGACTGCGGCGCCGGCGCAGCCGTGGCGGCCGGGGACGAGGTCACCCTCATCGGGGCCCAGGGAGACCACGAGGTCGGCGCCTGGGAGTGGGCCGAGCGGGTCGGGACCATCGCCTACGAGGTGGTCTGCGGCCTGGGCGAGCGGGTGCCGCGGACCTACCTTCAGGTCTAGCCGCTCGGCGAAGCGCCTCTTGGACTCCATCGGCGCTCCTGAGAAAGGCTTCGCTGTCTTGGTATCCCGGCATGCTCAGTGCTCAGTCTGTCCCCGGATGTCTAGGAATGTCGAGATATCGGGATATCCGGGAACAACCATCATGGCGTGATATGTCGACAGATCACGCGGCGCCCGGTCCTTAACCGCATCTACAGCGCGGCGTCACTGGGGTGACGCCATCCGCCATTACAGTACCGGAGCGAAGCCGGACTGACCCAGGCACAACCGGCCGAGGCGACGGCCCTGCATCGGAGCTACCTGTCCGAGTTGGAGCGCGCCAAGGAGACCGAGCAGCTCACCAGGATCCTCCGTCTGCTGCGCCACCTGGGCGTCCGGATGACGTTGCACAAAGGCTGACTGGTAGTGGCCGAGGAGTTGGCCGTCTGGCTCTACGGGGAACCCGATGCCTCCATCGAGCGGGGGGTGGCGTGGGGGTGGCGTCCATCCACCAGTGTAAAAGTCAGCGGGCGTAGGTTCCTTCGAGAAGCAATCAACTCACACGAAGGAGGACCTACACCCGATGACACCACAAGTATCACCCACCGAGCAGCTCCGCGCCGAAGTCGACGACCTCTTCGGCGACTCCGAGGAGCAGCGTGATCTGGGCGACGCCCTCGAGGCCCTCACCCTCGCCCTCATTGACGGCGATTACCAAGATCCTACGGCCACAGTTGACTGCTCCCACGACTGAAGCCGTGGGATTCTGGGGCTCAGGCCGCCAGGGTCCCCGCAGGGACCCTGGGCTTATTGCCGTCACTGCCCTCCGGGACTGCCGTACCGGCAGGTTCAGACCCGCCCGCCGATACCCCGCAGCGGTCCGGGTTCCGAGCGGCGTTGCGATCCCTGCACAGGACCATCCCGCATGCCCGGCACCGGTATACCCGGTCCGACAGCTCGATGCGGGGCTTGGCTCTCGTCCCGCAGGTGCTGCAACGCTGGGTGGTGTCGGCAGCTGGGAGCACCACGATGGTCTTGTCCGCAATCGCCCCGATCGTGGTGTCCCTGCGTCATCGGAGGCCACCAGCTTTAGGTACCAGCGAGTACATCGCGCAGCACCACCGGGGCCGAACAATCAAGGTCTTTGGTGGCAGTGACGAGGACGATGTCGCCCGCGTTGGCGAGCTCGCGCAACTGTCGCAGCGCCTCTCGGGTGGGACTCTCGGTCAGCTCTTGGCGGTAGCGGCGGACGAACTCGTCGAAGCGGCTAGGTACGTGCCCGTACCATTTGCGCAGCTCGGTGCTCGGCGCCACGTCCTTCAGCCACGCGTCAAACGCTGCAGCGTCTCGGGACAGCCCCCGGGGCCAGAGCCGGTCGACAAGGATCGAGCTTGTCCCGGGCCGCTTTGTGTGATCGTAGATGCGGGCAACGAGCACCTTGAGCGGTGCGTGCCCCGGCCGGGGCTCGCCGGGGAAACCGTGGGTTCGCTGCACGGGGGCGAGACCTTCCCAGGCGGCAGGCGGGTGCAGCGCGAGGCGATCGAGCTCTTCGAGGTGGAGTGCAGACAGAGCCTCGAGCCGGTCCGCGCCCAAGTCGGTGAGCTGGAGCCGCACTACCCGGTGGTCGTCAGGGTCACGGCTGCGCGTCACCAGTCCGGCGCTGTCGGCCCGATCAGTGAGCTCGACGGTGCTGTGGTGGCGAAGCAGCAAATAGTCCGCCACCTCGCCGACGGTTGGCCCTCGCCGATCGTCGTGGCCGCGGATCGCCAGGAGAAGCTGGTGTTGGGCCGGCGTCAACCCGGCCGCCTTGGCCTGTTGATCGCTCCAGCGCTGGAAGTGACGAAGCCCGGCCCTCAGCGCCAGCAGCCGGGCATAGTCCTCATCCGACAGCGTCATGGAAACACGATAGCATCGTGACACGATGAATATGGACTTCTGTTCCCACGCGCCGGCACCGCCATCTCCGAGGGCTCCAATCCCTCGAGCTTGGACATGACCGAGGCCAGCGTTCCCGGCCCATCGGAGAACGAACCGCTATCCGGGGTGCCCACCCCAGAGGATCCCGGATCCGAGACCAGAGACGACCTCGAAGCAACGGTTCTCGAGCCGCCCTCCCCCACGGACAACGAGGGCACCGAGGCATTTCTCGGACCCGATCCCCGCCCCCGGGTCACGGCCGAGCGAGCGCTCGGTGACTTCACCACGACGCCGGCCATCCTCCGCCTGGTCCCGTTGGCCGTCCTCATCGGCGCCCTGGGGGCCGGGATCTCGCTTGCGCTGCTCGACATGATCGGCTTCTTCACCAACCTCTTCTACTACCAGCGACTCAGCCTCACCCTGGTTTCACCCGATGCCAACACCCTCGGCGCCATCGCCCTGGTGATCCCCATTGGAGGCGGGCTGATCGTCGGCCTGATGGCCCGCTTCGGGTCCGAGCAGATCCGCGGACACGGGATCCCTGAGGCGATGGAGCGGGTCCTGATCAACGGCAGCCGGGTCCAGCCACGCCTGGCCGTGCTCAAACCGATCTCGTCTGCGGTGAGCATCGGCACCGGCGGCCCCTTCGGCGCCGAAGGGCCAATCATCTTGACCGGCGGCGCCGTTGGCTCCATCATCGGCCAACTCTTCCGCCTCACCGCCGCCCAACGACGGGCGTTACTCGTCGCCGGCGCTGCCGCCGGGATGAGCGCGGTGTTCGGCACCCCCGTCGCCGCCACCCTCTTCGGCGTCGAGCTGCTGGCCTTCGAGTTCAAACCCCGCTCCGTGGTCCTCATCGGCCTGGCCGCCGCCACCGCGGACGGGATCCGGATGGCCATGGCCTCCGGCGGACTGGTCACGCCACAGCCGATCTTCCCGGTGCCCGCTCATGCCCCCCTCGGGGGCGTGGTGTTGCTCGGAACCGCCGCGGTAGGGGTCGCCTGCGGTCTCGGGGCTTGGGTCATGACCCAAGCCGTCTACCGCTTCGAGGACCTGTTCAAAAGGCTCACCGGCCACCTGCACTGGATGTGGTGGCCGCTGATCGGCGGCCTGCTCATCGGGGTTGGCGGCCTCGTCGACCCCCGAGCCCTCGGGGTTGGCTACAACACCATCCACGCCGAACTACTTGGCCGGCTGGGCATCGACGCTCTGCTCGTTTTGTTGGTGGTGAAGCTGGTCATTTGGTCCGGCGCTCTGGGCGGCGGGACGAGCGGGGGCATCTTGGCCCCCATCATGATGATGGGGGCGGCAATCGGTGGCATCCTCGGCCACGTGCTGCCCGGCACTACTCCAGGGGTCTGGGCGCTACTCGGGCTGACCGGGGCCATCGGCGGGGTCACGCGATCGCCCTTTACCGCAATCATCTTCTCTTTCGAGCTCACCCACGACCAAAACAGCCTGCTGGCGCTCCTGGTTACCGCCACGGTGGCCCATCTGGTCAGCGTGCTCGTCCTGAAACGCTCGATCCTGACCGAGAAGGTGGCCCGAAGGGGATTTCACGTCATGCGTGAGTATGCCGTCGACCCGCTCGAAGCCACCTTCGTCCGAGAAGTCATGGACACCGACATCTACACCCTCGACGCCGACCGTACCCTCGACGAGGTCTACCGATCGCTCCCCGAAGGCTCCCCCGAACGACGACAGCGCCTCTACCCAGTACTCGACACCAAGACCGGACTCGTCGGCGTCCTCCCCTGGTCAGCCGTCCTTGCTGGAAGAGAACAAGCCGAGACCACCGCAGGCGACGTGATGATCCCATCCATGTCCGTCGCCCACCCCGACGAGATCCTGCGATCGGTCGCCGACCGGATGGCCGCCCTCGGCTTCGGCGTCCTGCCCGTGGTCGACCGCTCCGACCCCGCCCGCCTCGACGGACTCATCACCCAGTTCGACCTCCTCAATGCCCGCCAGAAACTCCTCGAAGAGGAACGCCACGCCGAACGAGTCCTGACGCTGCGGCGAGTCGCCATAGGACGCAACGGCACTGCACCCCCCGCCGGCCCTGACGCCCCGCCCGGGCTGGCG
Source organism: Acidimicrobiales bacterium (assembly GCA_050744105.1). Classification (GTDB taxonomy): domain Bacteria; phylum Actinomycetota; class Acidimicrobiia; order Acidimicrobiales; family Palsa-688; genus JBOGGP01. The sequence continues at coordinate 5,745 of JBOGGP010000028.1, read as the reverse complement.
GTGACACACCCGGCTGCAGGAGCCTGATCGCTCTACAAGTCGAGCACGAGTCGCAGAGCTGCATCGAGCTGCCGGAGTTCCTCGAATGTCAGGTTGCCTAGACTTGCGCCGAGACGGGCAGGATCGACCGCCGCCGTTTGCTCGGCCAGCACGCGCGTCGTCCGCCCCCTGATCCCGACCTCGGGGCGGAAACTCGCCGGACGTGCCGCGGTGGACGTCGGAGCGACCAGCCAGGTCGAGAGTGGGACGTGGTCGGATTGGACGACTACCGCATACCGCGAGCCCTGTTGCTCGTGGCCGTGGACGTCCCTAGGTGCACGCAGCCCGAAGACCTCACCACGCACGGAGGGTCTCCATGTCCCGGAGAACTTGTGCCGCCTCCGCCCGGTCCGCCTCGTCGGCGGCCAGCGTCTCGACCTCGGCGCGAAGCGCCGCCCGGGCCCGCTCACGGGCGGCGTCGATCAAGGCCGCTCGCACGGCGCTCGACACCGGCGTCCCGTCGCGGGTCAACACCGCCAGGGCCCGGGCCGCGTCGTCATCGGGACGGAAACTGATCGTGCCAGCCATGCCGAAGTGTAACACACACTGTACGACACCGGTTCGGAATGCTGGGGGGCCGGTCGTCGCACTCCCGGACCCCGTCCACCGAAGGCACTCGAGGTCGGGCCTGCGGCCCGAGTGGGGCTCTACCTCCCACGGCTAAGGCCGTGGGCTTCCCGCCCCACGCCCCATTTCGGTGACAACGGCCGAGGACCTCGAGCGCCGCAGCCGGCACCTCGCCGCCGCCCTTCGGGCTCGGGTGCGCGCCGTCGAGCAGCAACGGGTTCCTCGCCCGGACCTGGCCGTTCGGTGCGGTCGAAGCGGTGTCGGCCCCTCGTCGCCCCGCAGCGCTGCCGAGGTGCCGGGCGCCGCGCCCCGCCGGCGGCCGCCTCGGACGGGTCGTGACCGAGCGACCACCGAGAAGCGATGGGCGGCACCTGCCGGCGAGCACTCTACGGCCTGGCGCCCTGCGCCGGCGGGGAGCCGGAGTCGGTGCCGGCCGGGTAGGGCGTCTCGGCCGCCCCGGTCCTCCGCCTCCTGCGCCCCGAGCCTGGAGCGAGGGGGTCGAGGGCGTAGTAGACGGCGAGAACCCCGTGGAAAGCCAGGCAGGCCCCGGCGTTGACCAAGGCCACGCCGGCCGACCCGGCATATACGACCACGCCCAGGCAGAACAGCACCGTGACCTTGCGGCGCTGCTCCTCGGGGAAGGACGGCACCAGGAGTCGCCGGGCGCCGGACGCGTGCAGCCACAGGCCGGCCCAGGCGCAGGCGTTGACGAACATGGTCGCGCTGTAGAACACCGCTGCCGTCCTGGTCCCCTGGCCGCGGGCCAGGGCCTCGCCGAACACCCCGGTGGGATAGGGCAGGAACCCGATGGTCATGAGCAGGACCAGGTTGTAGAGGATCAGCCGGCGGTCCACCTGCCTGACGTGGCTGACCAGGGTGTGGTGGTTGAGCCACATGATCCCGATGACGGCGAAGCTGACCACGTAGGCGGCCAGGGCCGGCCACTGGCCGGCCAGGGAGTGGCCCAGCCGGCGGTAGTCGCCCGGTTGGGCGATGGTCAGGACCAGCAGCGTGATGGCGATGGCGAAGACGCCGTCGCTGAAGGCCTCCAGGCGCGACGTGCTCACGGACGTCCCGCCATTATCCCGGGGCCCGGCCGGGCCGGGCGCGGCCCGGGCCGGTTGGTGGTGGTGGCCGGGGGCACAGGCGCCATTGTGGCCCGGACCACGGCTGGCCGGCAGGTGATCCTCCTCCACGGCTGAGCCTCCTCCACGGCTGAGCCTCCTCCACGGCTGAGCCTCCTCCACGGCTGAGCCTCCTCCACGGCTGAGCCTCCTCCACGGCTGAGCCTCCTCCACGGCTGAGCCTCCTCCACGGCAGGGACCGGCGCCGGTAGCATCGACGCCCATGGTCAGGCTGGAGGAGCTGGCGACCTCGGCCCGGTCGTGCGTCCGGTGCCCGCTCCATCGGGGGCGGACCCAGGTGGTCTTCGGGGAGGGGCCCGCCGGCGCCACGCTGATGGTCGTGGGCGAGGCCCCCGGTGAGGCCGAGGACCGCCTGGGCCGGCCCTTCGTCGGCCGTTCGGGCCAGCTGCTCGACCGGTTGCTGGCCGAGGAGGCCGGACTCGACCGCTCCGAGGTCTACATCGCCAACGTGGTCAAGTGCCGGCCGCCGGCCAATCGCGACCCCCTTCCCGCCGAGGTGGCCGCCTGCCGGCCCTACCTCGACTCCCAGGTCGAGCTGGTCGGCCCACGCGTCCTGCTGACCCTCGGCAACTTCGCCACCCGAGCCCTCCTGCGGACCACGGCCCCCATCGGCAGCCTGCGGGGCCGCTACCACCAGTACGGTCCCGGTCCGGGGCCGGCGTCGGGACCGGTGCTGGTGCTGGTGCCCACCTTCCATCCGGCCTTCGCCCTGCGCAACCGCACCGAGACGCTGCCGGCCATGCGGGCCGACTTCGTCAGGGCCAAACGGGCGCTGGCCGACCCGGCATCGGCCCTGGCCGCCGCCTCCGCCGGTGTCTCCTCGCGCCCATCCGCCGGCGCCTCCTCGCGCCCGTCCGCCGGCGCCCGGTGAGGTCGGGCGGGGCCGGCTGGTGCTGGAGGGTGGAGGTGGCCGGCCCGCAGGAGACCCAGGAGGTGGCCGCCCGCCTGGCCGGCCTGCTGTCGGCTGGCGACGTCGTCCTTCTCGGCGGCGAGCTGGGGGCAGGCAAGACCACCTTTACCAAGGGCCTGGCCGCGGCGTTGGGCGTGGCCGAGGTGGTGACCAGCCCCACCTTCACCCTGCTGCGGAGCTACCCGGCCGCCGGCGGCCTCACCTTGCTCCACGCCGACGTCTACCGCCTGGGGCAGCTGCGCGAGGTGCTCGACCTGGCCCTGACCGAGCAGCTGGACGAGGGCGCCGTCGCCGTCGTGGAATGGGGGGAGCGGGCGGCGCCTGCCCTCGGTCCCGACTACCTGTCGATCACATTCGGCCACGGCGCCGGCGAGACCGACCGGACCCTGCTCGTCCGCGCCGTGGGCCAGGCCTGGGCCGGCCGGGCCGCCGCTCTGGCCGCCGGCGAGGAGCCACCGCCGCCGGCCCGGCCTTGACCGATCCCGGAGCGTGCCCGGCGCCAGCGACCGCCGCCGCCGCAACTGCCACTGCCGCCACTGCCACCGCACCCAGCCCTGCCCCCGGCCGTGCCGCCGGCACCGTCCTGGGCATCGACACGGCCACGGCGGTGGTGTCGGCGGCCATCGGCGGCCCGGGCGGCCTGGTCGGGTCCTGGTCGGTCAATTCCGGGCGCCGTCACGGCGAGACCCTGGCGCCGGGACTGCGGTTCCTGTGCCAGGCCACGGGCGTGGCGCTGGCCGGGATCGAGGTGGTGGCGGTGGACCTCGGCCCCGGGCTGTTCACCGGCCTGCGGGTCGGCCTGGCCACCGCCCGGGCGCTGGTATCGGCCCTCGGCATTGCTGCCGTCGGTTTCACCAGCCTCGAGCTGCTGGCCCACCCCCTGCGCCACCAGCCCCGGTTGGTGGCCGCCGTAGTGGACGCCGGCCGCCACGAGGTCTTCTGGGCCCGGTACCGGCCGGGGCCGGCCGGCTGCGAGGAGATAGCCCCGCCGGCGCTGATCACGCCCGGTGCCCTGGGCCCGGCCCTCGCCGCCCTGGGCGAGGAGGTGCTCGTCGTGGGCGACGGCGGCCGGCGCTACCGGGACGACGTCATGGCCTCGGCCGCCGCCGCCGGCGCCGGCGTGGGTCGTCTGGGCTTTGCCGACCCGGCTCTCGACGCACCCAGTGCGGCCACCGCGGTAGGCCTCGCCGCCTCCCGGCCCCCCCTCTCCGGCCCCCAAATCCTCCCCGTCTACCTCCGCCAGGCCGACGTCAGGATCGGCTGGAGCGAGCGGTCAGCCCCGGCCGGCGCCTCACCCGATAGTGGGGACAGCGAGCATGCATGATCCCGACCCAGGTCCCCGGCCCACCGGGTGCCCCGAGCCGGTCGGGGTCCAGCTGGTCCCCCTGCGCCGCCGGCACCTGCGCGCCGTGGCCCGCATCGAGGCCCAGGTCTATCCCCGGCCGTGGTCGACGTCGCTTTTCCTCTCCGAGCTCAGCCTGCGCGCCGGGCGCTACTACCTGGCCGCCCGGGTGCAGGCCGCCGTCGTCGGCTACGCCGGCCTGATGCTCCTCGCCGACGAGGGCCACGTCACCACCATCGCCGTCCACCCGGCCTGGCACCGCCACCAGATCGGGACCCGGCTGCTCCTCCAGCTGACCCGCCATGCCCTCGACCGCGGGGCCCGTCACCTCACCCTCGAGGTCAGGGAGTCCAACGTGGCCGCCCAGGCTATGTACGCCAAGTTCGGCATGGTCGCGGCCGGCATCCGCAAGAACTACTACGCCGAGACCAGGGAGGATGCCCTGGTCATGTGGGCACACGACATCGACACGGGGGAGTACGGCCGCCGCCTGGAGGCCATCGCCGCCGGAGTGGCCGGCCCCACCGTGGTGGAGGAGGGCCGGTGACGACGATCCTCGCCATCGAGACCTCCTGTGACGAGACGGCGGCCGCTGTCGTGGTCGACGGCCGGGACGTTCGCTCGTCGGTGGTGGCCAGCCAGGTCGACCTGCACGCCCGCTTCGGAGGGGTGGTGCCCGAGGTGGCCGGCCGCGCCCACCTGGAGTCGCTCACCGCGGTGGTGGACGAGGCCATGGCCCGGGCCGGGACGACAGGGGCCGATCTCGACGCCGTGGCCGCCACCATAGGGCCGGGGCTCGTCGGCTCCCTCCTGGTCGGGGTTAGCGCGGCCAAGGCCTACTCGCTGGCCTGGGGCGTCCCCTTCGTCGGCGTCAACCACCTGGAGGGCCACCTCCATGCCGCCTTCCTCGAGGACCCCGACCTGGTGCTGCCGGCGGCGGTGCTCCTGGTCTCTGGCGGTCACACCCTGCTCGTGGCCATGGAACGAGACGGGCGCTACCGCCTGCTCGGCCAGACCGTCGACGACGCCGCCGGCGAGGCCTTCGACAAGGTGGCGAGGTACCTGGGCCTCGGCTATCCCGGCGGCCCGGCGATAGAGGCCGAGGCCAGGGCCGGCGACCCCGGCGCCGTGGCGTTCCCACGAGGCCTGCGCAACCAGGGCCTCGACTTTTCCTTCTCGGGCTTGAAGACGTCGGTCGTCCGCCACGTCGCCGCCCACCCCCGGGTCCCCACCGCCGACGTCGCCGCGTCCTTCCAGGAGGCGGTGGTCGAGGTACTGGTGGAGAAAACCCTCGCCGGCGCCGGGTCGATCGGGGCTCGGGGCATCTGCCTCGGCGGGGGGGTGGCGGCCAACGGCGTGCTCCGCCAGCGCATCGTCAGCGCCGCCCACGACAGCGGCCGGCGGGCGTTCCTCCCCTCCCGGGCCATGTGCACCGACAACGCGGCCATGGTGGGGGCCACCGCCTGGCACCGCCTGCGCACCGACGGGCCCACCCCCCTCGACGCCCCCGCCGACCCCAACCTGCGCCTGCCCCTGGTCCCGTGACCGCTCGCCGATGCCCTGGGCGCTACCGGGAGCTTGGTTGGGTGCCGGCCTGACACCGGCACCGGAGGAGTGCGGCCGGATCGGGGCCGCGTGTCTCGAGGTCTTGCGACGTCAGTTCGGTTTCGAAATGGGCCGGTTGGTGGTCAAGGCACTGGAGCGGTCCCAGGCCCGGTCCTACCCTTTAGCCCAGGCACGTC
>JBOGGP010000027.1:0-15745 GCA_050744105.1 Acidimicrobiales bacterium | reverse complement strand
TCGGCCGACGGCCTGCCGGTGCCGGGAGGTCTGAGGCCGGCGAACGAGCTGCAGGCGCCGGCGACCGGGCTGCAGGCGCCGGCCAACGAGCTGCAGGCGCCGGCGACCGGGCTGCAGGCGCCGGCGGCGTCGCCCCTGCCCCCCCGGCCGGCAGCGCCGTCTGGGGAGGAGGCGGTGCTGCTCGAGTACCTGCGGGGGATCAGCCAGGCCGTCAGCGCCAGCAGCGACATGGTGGAGCGCTACCTGGGCGCCCGAGCCGGCCAACCCCCCGTCGCCGGGGCCGAGCCAGCGACCGCGGCGCCGGCCGATGCCGCCGCGGTGGTCGAGTTGGTGACCGATGCGCCGGCCGGTGCCTGGGCGGTGCCGGGGGCCGGGTCGGCGGCGGTGGCAGAGACCTCTGCGGTCGGGGAGGTTGGCCCGGCACCGGCGGTCGCCCCCCCGAGCCGCGAGGAGCTGCTGGCGTCGGTGGTGGCCGTGGTCAGCGATCGCACCGGCTATCCCTCCGACATGCTGGGGGCCGACCTCGACCTCGAAGCGGACCTGAGCATCGACTCCATCAAGCGGGTCGAGATAATGGGGGATCTGGTGGCCCGCCTGGGTCTGGGCTCGGGGGGTGCCGGCGCGCTGGACGACGCCGTGGTCGAGCAGCTGACGGTGCTGAAGTCGCTGTCCCAGATCGTCGACTGGATGGTGGGGCGCGCCGGCCCCCCGCCTGGCGGGCCCGGCGCGGCCGTCGGCGCCCAGCCGGATGGGGCGCCGGCAGCCGGCGGGGGCCCGGGCCCGGTCAGGATCGGCGGCGGGTCTGGTAGCGGGACTGGCCCCGGCCTCGAGCGCTACGTCCAGCGCGTGGAGCCGGCGGGGCGCCCGACGGCCCGGCGCGACGCCCTGGCCGGGCTCCGCTACTTCGTGAGCCGGGACAGCGCCGGTGTCGCTGCCGGCCTGGCCGACCTCCTGGAGGGCCACGGCGCCGAGGTCAGCGTCGGCGACCTCGCCGGCGACTGGTCGGCGGACGGGCTGGTCCACCTGGGGTCCCTGCGCCCCGGCCCGGCCGGCCCGGCCGAGGTGTTCGGCCAGTTGCTTCCCCACGTCGCTGCCGGGCTGCGGTCTCTCACCGTGGTGACCGGCACCGGCGGCTCGTTCGGCCGCCACGGGGGGCCCAGCCCTGCCGGGGCGCCGGCAGTGCCGGCGGGGGCGGGCCTGCGGGGCATGGCCAAGGCCCTCGCCCACGAGTACCCCGGCCTCAGGGTGCGCTGCGTCGACGTCGACCCCGACGGCGACCCCGGAGCCATGGCCGGCCAGCTCGTCGCCGAGGTCATGGCCAGCGACGCCCTGGTCGAGGTCGGTTACCGCGCCGGGCAACGCCTGCGCCTGCGCACGGTGCCCGAGCCCCTGGTCCAGGACGGCCGGCCCGGCATCGAGCCAGGGGCCGGTGACGTCGTCATGCTGACCGGAGGCGCCAGGGGGATCACCGCGGCCGTGGCCGTCGCCCTGGCTGGCCGGGGTTGCACCCTGGAGCTGGTGGGCCGCACGCCGGTGCCCGGACCGGCCGGCGACGGGGCCGGCGAAGGGACCGCGGCGGCGAGCGAGATCAGGGCGACCCTGGCCGCGGTCGAGGCCGCCGGCGGCTCGGCCCGCTACCACGCCCTCGACGTGAGGGACGCCCCTGCGGTCTCGGCCCTGGTCGACGACATCGGTTGCCGCCACGGTCGCCTCGACGGCATCATCCACGGGGCCGGCGTGCTCGAGGACCGCCTGGCCTCGGCCAAGACGGTCGAGTCGTTCGCCCGGGTCTACGACACCAAGGTGGAGGGAGCCCGGGCCCTCCTGGCCTCCTCCGCCCGATGCCCGACTCGTTTCGTGGTCCTCTTCGGCAGCGTGGCCGGGGCCTTCGGCAATCGGGGCCAGGTCGACTACGCCGCCGCCAACGAGGCCCTCGAGGCCATGGCGTGGGCCAACAACGGGGGTCCCGCCGGCCGGGTGGTCTGCATCCACTGGGGGCCTTGGGGCGGGGCCGGGATGGTGTCGCCCGCCCTCGAGAGATCCTTTGCCCGCCGGGGGGTTGGCCTCATCTCTCCGTCCGAGGGCGTGGCCTGCCTGCTCCGGGAGCTGGCCCTCGGGTCGCCGTCGACGGCCTGTGCCGTCGCCATGCGGGCCCATCCCGACCAGATGCGGCCGGCGGCGCCGCCGGCCCGGGCTGCCGACCTGGTCGGGGTGTCCCCGGGATGAGGCCAGAGGGTGGCGACGGTGGCGGGATCGCCATCGTGGGGATGGCGGCCCTCTTCCCCGGGGCGGCCGACCTCGACGGGTACTGGCACAACATCGCCCAGGGCGTGGACGCCGTCGCCGACGTGCCGCCCGGGCGCCTCGACCCGGTGTTCTTCGACCACGGTTCGCAGTCCCTGGACCGCTTCGGCTGCCGCCGGGGGGGGTTCGTGGACGGTCTGGCCACCTTCGATCCCACGGCGTTCGGGATGATGCCGGTCTCGGTGGCGGCGGCGGAGCCCGACCAGCTCATCGCCCTGTCCACCGCTGCCGCCGCCATCGCCGACGCCGGTGGGATCCAGGCCATCGCCGACCCGGGCCGGGTCGGGGTGGTAGTCGGCCGGGGCGGCTACCTGACCGACGGGCTGGGGCGCCTCGACCAGCGGCTACGCACGGCCGAGCAGCTGGTGCGCAGCCTGCGCCAGCTCGTCCCGGGGGCCAGCGAGGAGGAGCTCTCCGCCGTGCGGGGCGAGTTCCAGCGCCAGCTGGGCCCCTACCAGGCCGACGACGCCATCGGACTGGTGCCCAACCTGGTCGCCTCCCGGATCGCCAACCGCTTCGACTTCTCCGGCCCGGCCTACACCGTCGACGCCGCCTGCGCCAGCTCCCTGATCGCCCTGGACCACGCCGTCCGGCTGCTGCAGGCCGGCGACTGCGACGTGGTCGTCGCCGGCGGCGTCCACCACTGCCACGACCTGACGGTGTGGGGCGTGTTCTCGCACCTGGGGGCCCTTAGCCCGAGCGGGCACAGCCGCCCCTTCTCCCGGGCCGCCGACGGGCTGCTGATCGGCGAGGGCACCGGGATGGCGGTCCTCAAGCGCGTCGCCGACGCCGAGGCCGCCGCCGATCGCGTCTATGCGGTGGTCAAGGGGGTCGGCGTGTCGAGCGACGGCCGGCAGTCGACGGTCATGCGCCCATCGGTGGCCGGCCAGGTCCTGGCCGTTCGCCGAGCCTGGGAGGCCGCCGGGCTCGACCCGGCCACGGTGGGCCTGATCGAGGCCCACGGCACGGCCACTCCGGCCGGCGACGAGGCCGAGCTGGCCACCCTGACCGAGGTGTTCGGGCCCGGCACGTCGGGCGGCGGGGGGGGCGGCCTCGGGCTGCTCCCCTTCGGGTCGGTGAAGTCGATGATCGGCCACGCCATGCCCGCCGCCGGCGTCGCCGGCCTCATCAAGGCGGCGCTGGCCCTCCACCACCAGGTGCTGCCCCCCACGCTGCACTGCGAGGAGCCCCACCCCGCCGTGGCCGGTACCCGGTTCCGTCCCCTCGCCGCCGCCCGCCCGTGGGAAGCCACCCGGTCGCCCCGCCGGGCCGGCGTCAACAGCTTCGGATTCGGCGGCGTGAACGCCCACGCCGTGCTCGAGGAGCACCGGGGTGGCCGCCGGATCCGTCCCACCCCCCGCCGGCCCGGCCCGCCTCCCGCCGCCCGGTGGGCGGCCGACGACATCGAGTCCCTCGTGGCCAGGCTGGCCGACCCGCCGGGGAGGCAGGAGCCGGAGGGCCGGATCCGCCTGGCCGTGCTCGATCCCACCCCGTCGCGCCTCGCACTGGCCGCCAAGGTGGCAGCCGGAGGCCGGGCCTGGCGAGGCCAGATGGACGTCTGGTTCAGCCCCCGACCGCTTCTGGCCGGCGGGGGCCGGCTGGCGTTCGTGTTCCCCGGCATCGAGGCGACCCCGCCACCCCCGGCGGGCGACGTCGCCGGGCCCTTCTCCCTGGTGCCGCCGGCGGCGATCGACACCGCCCAGCTCGGCCAGCACGGCATCGCCGTGTTTGCCCACGGTCGCCTGCTGGAGGGCGCCTTGGCCGGCATGGGCGTTCGCCCCGACGTGGTGGCCGGCCACAGCATCGGCGAGTGGAACGGCATGGTGACCGCCGGCATGGTGGAGGCGGCCACGGCCGGGCCCTACCTGGCCCGGCTCGACCCGGCGGCGATCGGCATGGCCGAGCTGGTCTACGCCGCCGCCGGGTGCTCCGCCGCCACCGCCCAGGCCGCCATCGCGGGGATGGACAGGGTGGTCGTCTCCCACGACAACTGCCCCCACCAGTCGGTGCTCTGCGGGACCGAGACAGTGGTGGCCAGGGCCACCGCCCGCCTGATGGCCGGCGGCGTCATCGTCTCCGAGCTCCCTTTCCGGTCCGGATTCCACTCCCCCATGTTCCTGCCCCGGCTGCGCCAGGCCCGGGACGCCCTGAGCGTCCTGCCCGTCTCGCCTGGTCGCCTGCCGCTGTGGTCGGCGACCACCTGCGAGCCCTATCCGGACTCGCCCGACGCCATCCGGGAGCTGGCGGCCCGCCACCTGATCGACCCCATCCGCTTCCGGGAGCTGACCCTGGAGCTGTACCGCGCCGGGGTCCGGGCCTTCGTCCAGGTCGGCGTGGGCAGCCTGGCCGCCTTTGTGGACGACACCTTGAAGGAGCACGACCACCTGGCGGTGGCCGCGTCCAGCGCCCGGGCGGGGGGGGTGGACCAGCTGCGCCGGGTGGCCGCCGCCCTCTGGGTCGAGGGGGCGGCGGTGAGCTTCGACATCTCGGGCTCGGGGCCGCCGGAGCCGGGGGGCGCCCTCAGGGCCGGGCCGGTCGGCGGCAACGCCCGGCTCCTGACCCTCGGCACCCCGCTGGTGTCGCTGGCCGCCCTCCCTCCCCTGGGGGCGGCCGGGCCCCCACCAGCCGTGCCCGAGAGCGTGGCGGGGCAGGGGCCTTCGTCCAACGGGAGGGGGGGCCAGCCGGTCGACCTGGCCGGAGCCGAGCGGGCCCCACGGCACATCTCGGTGGAGGCGATGCCCTGGCTGGCCGACCACTGCCTGGTCCGCCAGCGGGACCAGTGGCCGTGGCCGGCCGAGCGGTTCCCGGTCGTGCCCCTGACCACCATGATCCGCTGGCTGGTCGAGCGGGGAGCGGACACCCGGCCCGACCGTGTGGTCACCCGGGTCGAGGCCATCCGGGCCACGCGATGGCTCGCTGCCGACCCCGCCGTCGACGTGGTCGTCTCGGCCGCCGCGGAGGGGCCCGACCGGGTCAGGGTGGCCATCGACGGCTACTGCCGGGCCACGGTGGTCTTCGGGTCGCCGGTCCCCCCGCCGCAGGTGGAATGGCGGCCGCTCCCGCTCGAGGAGCCTTCCGCGGTCGACGCCGAGGCCCTCTACTCCAGCCGGTGGATGTTCCATGGACCGGGGTTCCGGGCGGTGTCGGAGATAACCGGGATATGCCAGGCCGGGATCCGCGGCCGCCTCGTCGCCCTCGACGCCCCCGGCAGCCTGCTCGACGGCGCCGGCCAGCTGGTGGGCTACTGGGTCATGGCCCGCACCGCCACGGACCGGATCGTGCTGCCCACCGGCGTCGACAGCATCGAGCTCTACACCCCCGAGCCGCCGGCCGGCGCCACCGTCGACTGCACGGTCCGCATCACCGGGATCGACGAGACCACCGTGCGCGCCGACCTGGACCTGACGGTCGGGGCCCGGCCGTGGGCCAGGGTCGTGGGATGGACCGAGCACCGCTTCGAGACCGACGACGTGCTGTTCGACTTCCTGCGGTTCCCCGAGCACTTCCTGGCCTCGCAGGTGCACGCCGCCGGCTGGACGCTGGCACCTGAGCGCTGCCGGCGCAAGGCGTCGCGCGACCTGGTGATGCGGCAGTACCTGACGGTGGCCGAACAGGAGCACTTCCACACCCTCAGCCCGTTGGCCGAGCGGCAGTGGCTGCTCGGCCGGATGGCGGTCAAGGACGCGGTGAGAGACTGGCTGTGGAGCCACGGGGAGGGGCCGGTCTTCCCGGCCGAGATCGAGGTGGGCAACGCCAGCAACGGCCAGCCCTTCGTCCGGGGCTCCTTCGACGCCGACCTCAAGGTGTCGCTGGCCCACACCCGCACCCAGGCTGTGGCCATGGTCGCGGCCGGCGGCGACGTCGGGATCGACATCGAGCCGGTTGCCGCCCGGGGCCCGCACTTCGACCAGATCGCCCTGACCGCCGCCGAGGCGGCCCTGCTCCCCGAGGTGGACCGCGACGGTTGGCTGACCCGCTTCTGGGTGGCCAAGGAGGCTGCGGCCAAGGCGGCCGGCACCGGCCTGGCCGGCACGCCCAAGGCCTTCGAGGTGGTCGACATCTCGGCTGACGCCCTCCTCGTCGGCGACCGGTGGGTGGACACCGAGACCATCACCGACGACCAGGGCGGAGGGGTCGTCGTCGGCTGGACACGCCACGCCGATGGGCTGACCGCCGATGGGCTGACCGCCGATGGGCTGACCGCCGATGGGCTGACCGCCGATGGGCTGACCGCCGATGGGCTGACCGCCGATGGGCTGACCGCCGATGACTGACCTTTGCCCGGTCCCCCCGCTCTGCGTGGTGTCGACCCACCTGGACGATGCCGTCCTGTCCTGTGGCCACTTCCTGGGCTCCCATCCGGGCACCGTCGTGGTCACCGTCATGGCTGGCTCGCCGGCGGGCCCGTCCGGGGCGTGGGACCGCCTGACCACGGGCCAGGCCTCGGCCGCCGCCGCCGTGGCGCTGCGGAGGGCCGAGGATGCCCACGCCCTCGCCGTGCTCGGTGCCATCCCCAGATGGCTCGACCTCGTCGACGAGCAGTACGAGCGGGCCCGGCCACGCCCTCGCCCGCCCATCGTCGCTGCCATCGCCCGGATCCTCGACGAGCTCGGGGCGGCCTCGGTGATCGCCCCGTTGGGTCTCCGCCACCCTGACCACGTTGGCGTGGCCGATGCGTGCCTGGAGCTCGCCGGCCGCCGCCCCGAGGCGTACTTCGTCTACGCCGACATGCCCTACGCCCGGGCCCATCCCGACGACCTGGCCCAACGGACCACCCAGCTCGGTGCCCGGCTGCTGGAGAAGCTGGTCCCGGCCGATCTCTCCGGCGCCTCGGCCAAGGCCGCCGCAGTGGCGTCATATGCCTCCCAGCTGGGCTTGATCGCCGGCCTGGCCGGCTCCGCCCTGTCCGTGGACGACCCCGAGCGCTACTGGCGGCTCCGACCGGGTTGCCCCCTCCCGGCGACCCGGGCCGGCGCCGCCACCCTCCGATCCCCGACGAAAGGACCCAACCGTGCCCACCCAGCTGCCACCTGCTGACCCGAGCGCCGCGCCCCCCCAGCAGGTGCCCCCCCAGCAGGTGCCCCTTCGACAAGGCGACGTGCTGGCCGATGTCAGGACGATCCTGGCCGGCGTCATGGGCGCCGGCGAGATCCTCGAGTCCCACATCGACATGGGTACGTCGTTCGGCAACGACCTCTGCCTGGAGAGCCTGCAGTTTGTCATCCTGGCCGAGCAGCTCAGGGCCCGCTACGGCGAGAAGGTGGACTTCGTCGCCTGGCTGGCCGGTATGGACCTCGACGGGATAATCGCCCTCACCGTCGGTCAGCTGGTCGACTTCATCATGGAGTCGGGCCGGGAGTCGGCGCGCGGCGGGGCCGACGATGGCTGAGGTGATCGCCAACGGGCTCCGCTTCCACACCCAGTCCCTTACCGGGCAGGACTCCTCGGATCGGGGCCGGCCCCACGCGGTGATGGTCCACGGGCTGTCTGTCGACATGTCGAGCTTCTACGTGACCATCGCCGCCGGCGTGGCCGCGGCCGCCGACGTCCATCTCTACGACCTGCGTGGCCACGGTCGGTCCCAGGTGCCCGAGACCGGCTACGCCGTCGCCGACCACCTGGCTGACCTGTCCACCCTGCTCGACGCCTGGCAGATCGACGAGCCGGTGCATCTCTTCGCCAACAGCTTCGGCGGGATCATCGCCCTGTGCTTCGCCCATCACTACCCCGAGCGGGTGGCCAGCCTGTTCCTCGTCGAGCCCCACCTCTCGGACCACGGCTGGGGCCCGGGCATGGCCCAGGCCATAGTCGACTTCGGTGGCGACCCGGCCGAGACCGACAGGTGGATCGGCGGCGACCCGGCCCGGGCCCGCTGGGCCCGGCGAAACGAGGACATGCTCAGGAACACGAGCATCCTGGAGGACCTGGCACGCGAGCCAGACCTGCCCCTGTCCTGGTTGCAGGAGATCGAGTGCCCGGTGTTCAGCATCTACGGCAGCGACTCCGACGTCGTGTCCCGGGCCGTGGCACGGGACCGGTGGATTCCCGGCTGCCGACCCGTCGTGGTGCCCGGGGGCACCCACATGCTCCTGGCCGAGGCAGGAGGCGTCGTGCGCGACCACGCCCGCCGGTGGATGGAGGAGCAGAGCCTGGCCCGCGCCGCCAGCTATGGCTAGGTTCCTGTTCGTAGTCCCCGACTTCGCCGGCCACATCAATCCGACCATCTCGGTGGGCGCCGAGTTGTCGCGGCGGGGCCACCAGGTGGCCTGGACCGGCATCCCCGGGCTGGTCAACGAGCTCCTGCCCGACGGCTGCCGGTTCATCCCGGCGGCAGGAGGCACCGAGGACATGGCCAGTTCCCTCTCCTATCGGTTCCGGGGCCTGCGGTCGGCGGCGGCCCTCAAGTTCTTGTGGTTCGAGGCGCTCCTGCCCCTGGCCCGCTTGATGATGGAGGGAGTGGAGGCGGCCGCCGGCGAGTTCAGGCCCGACGTTATGGCCGTCGACCAGCAGGCGCTGGCCGGGGCGGTGGCCGCCCGCAAGCGGGGGCTGGCGTGGGCCACCCTGGCCACCACCTCCGCCGAGATCGTCGACCCGCTGGCCGGCTGGCCCCTGGTCCAAGCCGAGATCCGCCGGGCCCGGGTCGACCTCCAGCTGGAAGCGGGCCTGCCCGCCAGCCTGGCCGAAGAAGGCGACATCCTCTTCTCGCCGAGCCTGGTGGTGGCCTTCACCGTAGCCGCGCTGGTGGGGCCGGCCATGTCGTTCCCGTCCCACTACCACTTCGTGGGCCCCTCCACGGTGGACCGGGTCGAGACGGTGGACTTTCCGTGGTCGTGGCTCGATGCCCGCCGGCCCGCCGTGTTCGTTTCCCTCGGCAGCATCAACTTCCAGGAGGGTCGCCGATTCCTCTCGGTGGCGGCCGAGGCGCTGGGATCGATGCCCGTCCAGGGGATCGTCGTGGCCCCTCCCGGCTTGGTGGCCGATCCCCCAGGCAACGTCGTGGTCCTTCCCCGGGTGCCCCAGCTGGCCGTGCTCCGGCGGGTGAGCGCCGTGGTCTGCCATGGTGGCCACAACACGGTGTGCGAGAGCCTCGCTCTCGGCCTGCCCCTGGTCCTGGCCCCGATCCAGAACGACCAGCCCATGGTGGCCGCCCAGGTGACCAGGGCCGGGTGCGGCATCCAGGTCAGCTTCGCCCGGGCCGGGGTGGACGAGATGAGGGAGGCGATCGACCGGGCGCTTGGCGACCCGGACCTGCGCCGGGCCACCGGCGAGGTCAGGCGAGCGTTCGGGGCCGCTCCGGGCCCGGCCGGCGCTGCCGACCACCTCGCGAAGCTGGCCTCCGACACGTGACGCCGGGCCGGCGGCGGGGCGGTGCCAGGCCGGCTCCGCCGCGCCGCCTCAGTGGCGAGGATGCCGGGTTCCTGGGTCTGGAGACGCCGTCCCAGCCCATGAACACGATTGTGCTGGCCGTCCTCGGGCGCCGATGGGATGGTGGCGGCACCTCTGGCCCCATGACGGGTGAGTGGCTGGAGCGACATCTCGCCGCCCGACTCGACGAAGTCCCGGTCCTGCGGTGGCGTGTGAAGCCGGTGCCCTTCGGCATCCACCACCCGGTGTATGTCGACGACGCCGGCTTCCGCCTGGATCACCACCTCTCGGAGGTCACCCTGGCACCGCCGGGCGACATGGACGGCCTCGACAGCGTGCTGGCCGGGTTGGCCGGCCTGTGCCTGGAGCGCGACCGCCCGCTGTGGCAGGTGGTCCTGGTCAGCGGGCTCGCCGGTGGCCGCCAGGCCCTGGTGCTGCGGATCCACCACTGCCTGATGGACGGTTATGCCATCGTCAACGTCCTGTCCCGGCTCCTTTCGAGCGAGCCCGCCGGGCCCGGGGAGGCCTCTGACTCCCCGTGGGCGCCTGCGACGTCGCCTTCGCCGGCCGACCTGGTGGCACGGGCCCTGAGGGACCAGTGGCGAGCCGGGCTCGGGCTGCCTGGGCTGGTGGCCCGCACCTGGAGGGGGCAGGGCGCCCTCCGGCGCCGGTCGGCTCGGCAGGGGGAGAGGGCCAGGTCCGGGCAGGCCCGCCGGCGCGGTGACTTCCCCAGGCGAGCCGCCCGCCCGGCGGCCGCGGTGCCCACCACCAAGGTCGACACCCCGCCGACCATATTCAACCGGGCCTTCGGCCCGGCCCGCCGCTTCGCCCGGACGGCATTCCCGCTGGCCGACCTCGTCGGGGTCAAGGAGGCGGCCGTCGTCAGCGTCAACGACGTCGCCCTGGCCATGGTGGCCGGCGCCGTGCGGGGCTACCTGGAGGCACGGGGGGCGCTGCCGGAGCGGTCTCTGGTGGCCGGGGTACCGGTCGGGCTCGAGCGGGCCGGCGCCCCCCCGCGTACCCATGGCAACCACTTCTCGGGCATGGCCACCTGGCTGGCCACCGATGTCGCCGACCCGTGGGGGCGCCTGCTGGCTATAGGTGCCGGGGCCAGGGAGGCCAAGGCCTGCCTCGGCCTCGCCGGCGCCGATCTCCTGCCGGACTGGCTGGACGCCATCCCCCCCGCCCTGGCCGAGCCCCTGCTGGCCCTGGACGCCCGCCGGCGGCGCCGCAGACCCGACCGGGTGGCGGTGAACCTGATGGTGTCCAACCTCCGCGGTCCGTCCCGGCCGTGGTCCCTCGGGCCGGCCCTGGTCGAGGAGGTGTACCTGGGCGGACCTCCCACCAACGGCGAGGGCGTCAACGTCGTCCTGTGGGACTACGGGTCCCTCGTCTGTTTCGGGATCCTCACCGCCGCCGAATCGGTGGCATCGCCCGGCGAGCTGGCCGAGGGGCTGGAGCGCTCGCTCGACGAGCTGGTCGGCGCGGCCCGACTCCGGGTCACTTCGGAGCCGGAGGTCGCTTCGGAGCCGGAGGTCGCTTCGGAGCCGGAGGTCGTTTGGGCGGGAGCGTGCGGGCGAAGGCCAGCGACGGGCGGACCCACGCTGCCAGCTCGCGCTTGGTCCTCAATCCCTCCGGGGCCACCGTGACCCAGCCGTCCATGGTGCGGCCGCCCATCTCCATGAGCTCCACGTGGCGCCGGGTCAGAGCCGCTCGAGTCGTCGCCGGGTCGATACGGGCCAGAAGGCCGCCCCTGCCGGATGCGCTCACCGACATGTTGCCGTCGAGGAGGAAGGCCAGGCCGCCGAACATCTTCTTCTCGGTTATCCCGTCTTCGCCGGCCAGCAGCTCCCGAAGGCGGTTGGCCAGGTCCTCGTCGTAGGGCATGTGCCTGGGAATCGTACCCAGGTCGCCGGACCGCGGGCTCAGGCCGGCAGCTGGCCCAGCTTGACGGTGACGGTCCGCGTCGCCCCGGCCTGGTCGGTGAGCGTCACCCGGGCGCTGCCCCCGGGGCTGAGCGTGGCCAGGATGTCCTGGAGGTCGGCCAGTGACTGGACCTTCTGGGCGTTGATGGCGGTGATCACGTCACCGGCCTTGATGCCGGCCCTGTCGGCCCCGCTGCCGGCCACCACCCTGGCCACGATCACCCCTGCCGGCAGCCCCGCCCGGTTGAGGGCATCGCC
Organism: Acidimicrobiales bacterium; assembly: GCA_050744105.1. Lineage (GTDB taxonomy): Bacteria > Actinomycetota > Acidimicrobiia > Acidimicrobiales > Palsa-688 > JBOGGP01. Next base: position 3,893 of record JBOGGP010000027.1, on the reverse strand, counting down.
GGCGGTGATCCCCAGCTCGGCCCGCCCGGTGTTGGTCACGTGGCCCGAGCTGATGAGCTGGGGGGCGATCCGCTTGACGGTATCGCTCGGGATGGCGAAACCGATCCCCGGGGCGGCCGACCCGCCCAGCTGTTGATCGACGGCGGCCAGGGTGGGGATGCCGACGACGGCGCCGTCGAGGCCTACCAGGGCGCCCCCGCTGTTGCCCGGGTTGATCGACGCGCTGGTCTGGATGGTCGAGGGCAGCACGACGGTGGCGCTCTCGCTCACGGTGCGGCCGTTGTAGCTGACGACGCCCTCGGTGACCGAGCTGGCCAGGCCGAGGGGGTTGCCGACAGCCAGGACGATGTCGCCCACCTGGAGGGTCTTGGAGTCGGCGAAGGAGGCGGGGGAGAGGCCCTTGGCCCCCTTGACCCGCACCACGGCCAGGTCGCCGGCCGGGTAGGCGCCGACCAGGCTGGCGGGCAGGGTCTGGCCGTCGGCCAGGCTGACCTGGAAGGTGGTGGCCGAGCCGACGACATGGTCGTTGGTCACGATGTCGCCCCGGGCGTCGTAGACGATGCCCGATCCGAGGCCGGCGCCGGTCGAGATCTCCACCACCTCGGGGCGGACCTTCTGCACCACCGACACGAATGCCTGCTGGAGCCCGCCGGCGCCACCGGCGGCCAGACCGACCGTCGAGCCGCCGCCGCCCGCCGCAGTGGTGGCTGATCCCGGCGCGGGGGTGGACGGCGGAGCGGCCTTCGGCCCGCCCGAGCTGCACGCGCCCAGAGCCATGCTTCCTGCAGCCACCGCGGCCACGCCGGCCAGCCACCCGTTCCAGCTTCGGAGGTCCCCGTGAGTAGGCATCGCCGGACTCATTCCCCAATCCGGGCCGGGTCCACCCTGGCTCGCGCCAGAAAGCCGGGCCGGGCCTCCCAGGTGCCGGCGCCACTGAGAGATGCCTTGCCCCCGAACAGAGATGTAAGCGGGTCGTCCCCCGTCGTTGCCTCGGACTCGACTCAGGCTCGTCGTCGACCGGGCCACCCTGGACCGTCGCGCCACGGCCATGGCGGGTCGGTGGCAGGTGGCGGGCACCAACCCGACTCATCCGCTGCGCCCCCCAGCTCCGGACAAATTGTGACGGCCCGGGGAGACTTCGGGTACAAGTCCACAGGACAAGAAGGACAAGTGGAGAGGACAGGAGAGTACATGGCCTACGAGTTCAGGTGAAAGGATGCCGACCACGCCTGCAGGTGGCACGGCAAAGCAGACACTGAAGAGCAGCTGATGGACAAGGTCGCCGGGCATGTCAAGGAGAAGCACGCGGTGCAGACGACCACCGACACCATCGCCAACTACGTCAAGGGCAAGGTCCGCCAGGTCTGAGCAAGGCGTCGTCCGGCCTGGCGGAATTTGGGGTTGGCCTCGGGTCCGGCCGGCGGTCGTCCCGCCTCCGACCGGTCGGGTCGGGGCCTGACCAGGGCGACGAACGCCGGGCAATCCCGGCGGATCACGTCGTCGGAGCTCAACGAGAGGAACAGCACGCTTCCCACCCGGGACGGATCCCCATCCTCTGGCGCTCCCGGGCCGTTTGGTCGACGCTGCACAGCCCGCCCCTTCCTGTAGGGCTGGCCTTAGTCTCTAGGGCTGGCCCAGGAGGTGGCCGATGTCGAGCCGGTGGTGCTCGCACTCGTGGACCGTGTGGCGGCCGAGCCATGCCATGTCCTGAGGCCCCTCGGAGGGCCAATTGTACTCGAGAGGCCGGCGCCAGGCCCCCTCGGAGAGGGAGTCGAAGACCGTGGCGCACAACTCGGCGGCGACGGCCAGCTGGTCGAGCACCGTGGGGAGAGGGTGGGAAAGGTATCCGCAGGTGGCGACCCGCTCGTCCCGGTACATCCGGGCAAAGCTGGGGCACCACTCGAACAGGGCAACCACGGCCCGCTCCCTTTGCACGAAGAGGACGTCGCGCACGTGGCAGGTGTATTCGAGGGCCGACCACACCGCCGGCGCCGGCCGGGCGGACGCCAGATCGACGTCGACCCTGTCGAGCAGTTGGCGGTACATCTGGGGCACGGACCTGATGATCCCCCCGACGGCGCCAGTGTCGAGATCGTCGTATACGAAGCCGCACTCGCCGCACCTGGTCACGCTCCCAAACTACGCCGAGGGCCGAGGGAACCCGGAGAGTGCCCTTTCAGCACCGTCGCCGGCATGGATGGTCGACGAGCAACCACGGGAGCGTCGGAGAGTTGCCGGTCGCTAGCCGGCGGCTCTGGGGGATGCCAGGTGCACAAAGGCGCGGCGCTACTACAGAAAGGCGCGGTACCGCGCATTTGTGCCCACGGGCGGCACACAAATGCGCGGTACCCTCCAGCCACAAAAGAGCGACGCGCATTTGTGTGCCGACATACAGAAATGGCCCGGCGCCGCCGGTCGGGTCCGGCGGTGAAGCGGGGGCCGGTGCGGGGCCGGTGCTGGTCGACGCCCCAGCTTCTGGCGCGCCACCGCCCGGCCGACGCCGGCCGGCAACTGGCGTCGGGGGCACGACCCGGCCGAGGTTGGGCATCCATCCGGAGGGCCGCAACCCGGATCCGAGGACGGCGTCGCTTGGCTGGCCCGGCACGAGACCCCCCAAACCGCGGCGCCCTATTCGATTCGACGATCTCCACCGGGGTAGGAACCCAGGATGTTTACCAGCGTTGACCGTGACCAGGTCCGCCAACTGATGGCCGATGGCGCCCAGGTGGTGGAGGTGCTCGAAGAGAGCCAGTACCGGGCCGCCCACCTGCCCGGAGCGGTCCACGTCCCGGCCTGGGAGTTGACGCGGGAGCGGGCCGGCGAGCTCGACCGCAGTCGTCCCGTCATCGTCTACTGCTTCGACACCCTCTGAGATCTCAGTCCCCGAGCGGCGTGCCTGCTCGACATGTACGGCTTCGAGGACGTCTACGACTACGTGGACGGCAAGGTCGACTGGATGGCCACCGCTTGGAGGGTGGAGGGCAGCGAGGGCCCGTTCCTAGGCCAGGACCTGGGGGACGTGGCGACGTGTGAGGCAACCGCCAGCGTGGCCGACGCCCGCCAGGCCTTGGCCGGCACCGGCGACGACGGCGCGGTTGTCGTCTTGCGGGGCTTGGCGGTGGGCTGGGTCGATGGCGACGGCCTGGCCGGGGAACCCGCCGACCGCCCGGTGACGGAGGTGATGGACCTGGTTCCGAGTACGGTCCGCCCCAGTGTGACGGTGGCATCGATCGCAGCCAAGGGTGGCGGCCGACCCCTTGTCACCTCGTCCGACGGCCGGTTGTTGGGGCGAGCCGCCGTCGATCCCGCCGAGAGCGAGAACGGCGGCCGTGACCCCTCAGGTGAGCTGCACAAGGTGATAGCCGCCCTCGAGAGCCGCTTTGGCGATCGGGAGCCGTCCGAGGAGGAACTGCGGGCGCTCCTACGCGAGATGCTGGAGGGCGAAGGGCGGAGCCCGGCCGAGGCCGAGCGGTTCTTGGACACTATGGACACCGGCGACCATGGCTCCGAGATCACTGCGGAGTAGGGGAGCGACGGCGGGATTCGATTGGAGTTCAGCCAGGAGGAAGGCCAGACCGCCGAACATCTTCCTCTCGGTTATCCCGTCCTCGCCGGCCAGCAGCTCCCGAAGACGGTTGGCCAGGTCCTCGTCATAGGCCATGTGCCTGGGAATCGTCGAGTCTCGGACAGGGCTATCGCGTCCCGCCCGCGGCGCCTCAGTTCTGTGGCTACCAAGGCGAGCGTTGCTTCGTTGACTGAAGTTTGAGGGGTCTTCCGGCATGAATGTGGGTCAGCCGCAGGGAACGTACGTTCTTTCAACCGAGTACACGGCCAAGCGCAGTCACAGGCGCAAGTAGGCCAGCCGCAGGGGCGGCTGGCTCGTCCCAGCATGA
>JBOGGP010000026.1:0-15836 GCA_050744105.1 Acidimicrobiales bacterium | reverse complement strand
TTGTCGGCCGCAGCTCGCCGGTCCCCGCCCTCCTCGGCGCCGCGCTGGCCTATTCAGGGGCAGGTGACCACCAGGCTCTCCGGCAACTCGAGGACCAGCTCACCACTCGCCGGCCGACGGGCGCGACGGGACTTCACGAAGCGGTATGCGCCCAGGTGAGGGGACTACGGGAGCTTGCTCGGGGTCACCTGGTGCAAGCGACCGACGCTATGGGGGACTCGCTCAAAGTGCTGAGACGTCTGGGCATGGCCGGTGGGCACCTGGGGGTCCTCGAAGAAATCTCCCCTGGGGCCACGCCCGGTGCAGGACGGCTGAGGAGCGCCAGCCTCAGTCCGAGGCCTCGCCGGGGCGGCCATCCTCGCCCGTCTGGTGTGCTTCGAGCTCGGTGGAAGCAAAGCAACAGCCACCCCCTGTGCAAAGGGCCACCATCGGCTCCTGGGGAAGCAATTCCTCGACTGTGAACGTCGCTGCCTCGTCCATGGGTACCACCTTTCATTTGACGCCCCGCGGCCGAGCCGCCCAGCGTGCTATTTGCCCAACGCTACCAGGCGTCCGAGCATCAGTCCAGCGCTGGAGGTGGTGCCTCGACGACTTCCTGGGGACCGTGCGTTTAGCACAGCCCAAACCAAGCCAGCCGGGACCGCCGCCGGGCCCTGTCGCTGTCATTGGGACCGTTCCCCACGAAGCGGGACGGTCGGTGGTCTCGTGCTCTCGCCGGCCTGGGCGCGGGACAGGGCGAGGACGGCGGCTCGGTGGACCTTGCCCAGCGGGCTACGCGGTATCTGCTCGACCAGGCAGAGCCGGTCAGGGAGCTTGTGGCGCCCGAGGTGGGGGGCTAGGGCGCCCCGGATGTCGTCAAGCTGCGGCGTTGGACCCGCCGCCGGCACCACGCACGCGCAGATGGCCTGACCCAGCACCGGATCTGGGATGCCGACGACGGCGGCATCCAGCAATCTGGCGTGGGCCAGGAGAGCGGATTCCACCTCTGTCGGGTCCACCCGGACCCCCCCGCGGTTGATCTGGTCGACGACCCTGCCGAGCACGTAAAGGCGACCGTCAGCATCGATGCGGCCTACGTCGCCGGTCTGGTGCCAGCCGCCGGCAGGTGAATCCGGCCCGCCCCAGTAGCTGAAGCGGTGGGTGCGCCATGCTTCGATCTCCCCCTCCAGCCCTGTTGGGATTGGCTCCCCGCCCGGCCCGACCACCCTGATCCGGTTCGCCGGCGGCCGACCCACCGACCCGGTGAGCATGTCGTCGCGGTCCGTGGTGGTCCAGCCGACGCCCTCGCTCGACCCGTACACGAGGGTCAGGTCCATGCCCAGATCGTCGAGTATCCCGGCGATCAGGGCGGGTGGGAACGGGGCAGCCGACGCCCGTCCGACACGCAGGGTGCTCACGTCGTGACGGGCCGGGTCCAGGTGATCGAGCAGTAGCCGGAAATGCGGCGGGGTGCCGTGCAGCACGCTGACACCGTGGCGCCCGATCAGGTCCAGGGCATGTCGTGGCGAGAAGCGATCCATCAGGACGAGCCGGCCCCCGGTGAGCAGGCCCATTATGGCCATGCCGAAGCCGAAGCCGTGGGCCAGGGGCAGCTCGACGAGGTGGACGTCGACCTTGGTTACCGCCATCTGCCTCCCCGCCCTGGCCCACCCCCAGTTGAGCTCTCCGTGGCGGCGGGTCACTCCCTTGGGAATGGCCGTTGTCCCGGAACTGTAAAAGATCACCGCCACGTCATCGGGCGAGGAACCCGCCAGCGACCCGCTCCCGATTGGGTCGGCGGGCGGCTGGTGGCCGGCGACGGAGCCGAAGCGTCGGCGCGCCCGGGGCGGGCCGGGGTCGGGCTGGACCACGGCCAGGCTCGGAAGCTGGTGTCGCGCCCGCTCCACGGCCTCGGTCAAACCGGCTGCCCGCCCCCCTGTCCCCGGGCCCAGGACGGCGGCGGCGCCCGCGTGCACGATCTGCCAGGCCAGCTCGGGGGGCGCCATGGCGACGTCAGCACCGACATGGACGGCGCCGGCCCGCCACGCCCCGAGCACGCCGACCAGGTGCTCGATGCCGTTGGCGAGCCAGCAGACGACGCGGTCGCCGGGTGCCACCCCAAGTCCCTGGTAGGCCAGGGCCAACCTGCCGGCCGCTCGCCACAGTTCGCCGTAGGTCAGTTCGCCGGAGGTCAGTTCGCCGGAGGTCAGGGTGGTGCCGTCGGCTACGAGTGCGACCCGGTCGGCGAAGCGGGCGCATGCCTCCCCGAGGGCGAAGTCCAGGCTGGGCGTGCCCACCACCGGCGGCTCGGGTGGCGCCGGGACAGCTGGGCCGGCCATCTCATCCCTCCAGGGCGTAGACTTGGAGTTGGATGTTGTCGGGGTCTCGGAAGGTCACCAGCCAACCGGTGGACGAGAGAGAGTGTGCCACGCCGAGGTGATCCAGGCGAGCCATCCACGTCGTCAGGGCGGAACGGTCCGGCACGGAAAAGGCCAGATGGTCGAGACCCGTGCGAGCTTCGTCGAACTGTCCCCCGCCCCCGCCGGCATGGGTGGTGAAGCCGAGGAGGATACCGCTGCGGGGGTGCCGCATCACCACCTTGGCGCCACGCCGACCATCGTCGTCCATCTCCTTGAACGTCACGAAACCGAGAACTTCGGCATACCAGCGGGCGCTACGGTGCCGGTCGGCAACGCTCAAGTTGACGTGGTGGAACCCGGCAATGTCGGTCATCCGCCCCTCCTCGCTGGTCCTGTAAGCTAAGCAGCCCGGGGTGCACACCACCAGGGAGGCCAGCGGCCCCCAGGAGTGGCCGTCGACCGGCTTCCACTGGGGCCCCGACCTGGCCGGCTCGCGCAACGAGGGCTGGCAGGCCGTGGGCCAATACTCCATCGTAGGATCGGTCAGGGAGTTGGCCCTCGTTCCCTCGCTGCCGGCGCTGACCGCCCACGTGGCGCTTGGGCCGCGGGTGGTGGAGGGCCGGCACCTTGGCCGCCCCATCGAGGGGACCGGTGTCTCGACCGATCCACGTACCTCCCGCCTGGCGGCCATAGCAGAGGTGGTGGAGCGCTATTGCGCAGTCCAGCCGCCGGCCCCGGGCCTGCTGGTGCGAGCTTCGTCCGAGGCTCTCGGGCGATCGGCGGTCCCACCCTCGGCTTTCTCGCTCCTCTCCGCCCGCCAGTACGTGTCGATCCCCGCCCTGCGGCCCTTGCGTGGCGACACCGTGACCGACTGGTGCCCAGGCTTCTCGCTGACCCACGACCGGGGGGCGTGGGTACCAGCCGCCTTGTGCTACCTGAGTCTCGACCGGCGACCCCCCAACGACTTCCTGGCCGAGTCGACCACCACCGGTATGGCCTGCCACGTATCGCTGGCCAGTGCCGTCCACGCCGCGCTTTGCGAGGTCCTCGAGCGCGACGCCCTGGCCATCGTGTGGCACAACGGCCTGAAGGCGCGGCGGCTCGAGACCGCTGGGACGGTGCTCAGCGATCTCGTCGCCACCGGGGACGGGGATTGCCGTTTCGAGCTCTACGAGCTGCCGACCGACTCGCCCTACCCGGTAGTCGTCTGCCTGGCCGGCGCCTCGTGCGGGTCACCGGGCGCGGCGGTCGGGGCCGGCTGCCGGCCCGACCATGTGGGCGCCGCCGTACGGGCATTGTGCGAGGCCGCCCAGGTGTTTTCACGGCTGTCGGCCCACCCCCCGCAGCCGCCTCGCCAGGTCCGCACCTTCGCCGACCACGCCGCCCTCTACGCCCAGCCGGGACCCGCCCGGTTGCTGAGGGGACTGCTCGGCGGGGGATCGGTGGCCGCCCTTGCCGACATGCCGGCCAGATCGGCCCGGCCGCCCTCTCACGCTCTCGGGTGGTTGGTCGACCGCCTCGCCGAGGTCGGGATGGAGGTGGTGGTATTGGACATGACGCCGCCCGACGTGCGCCTGGCCGGCCTCCACGTCGTCCGGGTCGTGGTGCCCGGGCTACTGGACGTCAATGCCGACGCCCGCTACCCACGGCTCGGGGGCCGGCGCCTATACGAGCTCCCCGTCGCCCTGGGGCTCCGCGGCGCGCCGGCCGCCGAGCATGAGCTCAATCGCCTGCCCATCCCCCTGGCGTAGTAACGGGGGTCCTAAGCCTAGACCTAGACCTAGACCTAGACCTAGAGGACGGCCCGATCGGCGGCCATCGTGTGCCCCCTGGCCGGCGTCAACCAAGATGCCACCGTGACATCGCTGCCCAGACGCCCGTTGCTGGTCGGGATGTACCACGTGGTCGCCCTGGGCGACGACCGGGTCCAGGTCGCCACCGCCGGGCGGTCGGTGGTCATAGGTGGACTCGGCGCTCGGGCCACGGTCCGCTTTCTCGACGCCCTGGACGGTACGGCGACGACGGCCGAGTTGGAGACCCGCTTTCCCGAAATGGCGCCTGACCTGCTCGATGCCCTCTGCCAGGCCGCCCTGCTGACCGATGGGGAAGGCTCCGACCACGACGAACGGCAGGTGGCCACGGCTCTGGTTGTCTCCCCGGCTGAGGTGGCCGACCGGCTGCGCCCGGCGACGGTGGCGGTGGTCGGTTGCGGCCCCGTGGGGGGGGCGGCGGCCGTCCTCCTGGCCCGGGCCGGGGTCGGGCACCTGCTGCTCCTCGATACCGACGTGCGCCGACCTGCCATCCGGCCCGCTCGGCCAGTGGGGCTGTGGCCGGCGGAGGAGCTTGTGGGCCTGTGCCGGGACGCGGGGAGCGCGGCGGCCTTGTCCCGCGGGCCGGCGGCGACGCATGCCCCCACGTCAACCAGCGCATGGAGCGGCGCCGACCTGGCCGTGGTCGCCCTGGGTTACGAGCACCGAGACGCCGGTCCCGGTCCGGCGGACCTGTGCCTGGCCCGAGGCCAGCCCTATCTGGTGCACTCCCAGGACGCCCTCGATGCCGTCGTCGGACCGCTGGTACGACCGGGCGGGGTGCCCTGCCACCGCTGCGTCGAGCAGCGCCTGGAGAGCCACCGCGATCACCCCAAGGAGCACCTCGCCTACCGGCGGCAACGGGCCGGGGTGGCCCCCGGCCTCGACGCCTTCCTGGGCGCTCACGTGGCCGTCGTCGCCGGCCTGGTCGCCACCGAGGCCCTGCGAGGTCTGCTGGTCGAGCCCGGCCCGACAGCCGGGGGGGTCCTGGTCGTCGATCTCGACCGGCTGTCGGTGGTCAGGGAGCCAGTGCTGGCCGTGCCCGGGTGCCGGGCCTGTGCCGCCGCCGCCGGCCTGGGTCCCGCCTCGGGCCGCTCGGGCCCAGGACCTCGCTCAGGGGGCCGCTCGGGCCCCGACCACAAAGCACCCCACCTGGGATTCGACTAGCGGGTCGAGCCCGAGCCATGAGGCGTTGGCCGACTCGCGCCCCCCGCCAATAGCGCAGGGCGCCAGTCCGAGGGCGGTGGCCACCAGGTAGAGGTTTTGCAGCAGGCAGCCGACGTCTTTGTAGATGACAGACAGGGCGATCCGCTCGTACTTCCACATGACCCGCCCGAACACGGCGGTGATCAACAGGACCGCTGGCGCGTCGCGGCTGAGAGCCGACCCGGCGGCCTGGTAGACCTCCTGGTTCACCCGCCGGCCCCCCTCCTCGCCGACGTCGAGGGCAACGAGGTGGTGGGCCCGCCCGTCGTAGTACCAGGCGCCCCGTTCGAGGCCGTCGACGTCGTTGGCCACCAGGTAGATCTCGAGCTCGTTGCGTGCCCCCCCGGCGGCGAACGGTCGCCGGACCAGGGTTCCCGCCACCGGGTCGGCCACCGCTCCTACCACCCGCGCCGCGTGGAAGAGCAACGAGGAGAGCCGGCCGAGGTCCAGAGGCGCCTCGGCATACGTGCGAATGGTGCGCCGCGCCGCCAGGACCTCCGACAGCGCGGCATCGACGGTCACCGCTTCGGGCAGGGGAACTACCCTTCCCGGCGGCGTCGTCTTGAAGCCGGGGGGCGGGGGGCCCCGGCCCCGAACGGCGTCGGGATCGAATCCGCCCAGCCCGCCCCGGCGCTGCACGGCCAGTTCGACCGGTGCCCACCAGCTGGGGCCACCAGCCCGCCGGGGCCCGGCATCCCCCTCGGAGGACTCCTCTGGTCCGGGGCGGGCGCCGGGGCGCCGGTCGACCAAGCCCAGGCCGGACAGTTCCTCCAGGTGGCCAACGGTCCATTTCACGTCGCTGCCGGTCAACCGGCCCGCCGGCGTCCACGCCGCCAGCTGCGACAGCAAGTCGAGGAGGTCGGCGCCGGCCCGGAACCGCCGGCCCGAGTCGCACTGCTCCACCACCAGGTCCGACCCGGACCATTCCACCAACAGGTAGGGGCTGCGTCGGTACTCTGCCGGTACAGTTCCCTCGGCGCCCACCACCGGACCATTCTGCCCCGATCGCCCTGGCCGGGGCGACGGCAACAGAGCATACTGTAGGTGTCGCTCACCGGGCGGTTGGTCCTGGTAGGATCACCGGGTTGGCCACCCCAGCACCGCTGTGCGACACCCACGACCTGGAGGCTTTCAGCACCATGGTGGCCGGCGCCCGCACGGATCACCGGGAGGATGCGGTGATGCTGGAGGCGGTCGAGGGTGGCTTCCGCGCCCTGCTCCGCAATGCCCGGCCGCCCGACTCCTGGCCGTCCGAACCGGTTTCCTACCAGAGGGTCCACCACGACGAGAGCGTCCACGTTTTCGCCATGACGATGATGCCGGGAGCGGCCAGCGACATCCACGGGCATGGGACCTGGGGCCTCGTCGGGCAGATGGCTGGCACGGAGACCGAGGAGAGCTATGGCGTCGGGCCAGGGGATTCGCACGGGGTCGTCCTCGAGCGCACGGGGTGCCGGGCCCTGTCTCCCGGAGACGTTACGAGGATCCTGCCACCGGGGAGCGATCTCCACCGAGTGGTCAACCGGGGCCAGGTTCCGTCGACCACGCTGCACGCCTTCAGCCACGACCTGCTCTCCGAGGGCTTCGTCGTGTACCGGCCCGCTCTCTACCGAGCGGAGCGCTACTGCGGCGCCTGGCCCGGCTGACGCGAGACGGCGGCGGATGACGGGGCGATCGGGACCGCCAGGTTGGGGACCGGCCAGCTATGGGGAGGTGCACGCCGGAGTCTTCGACGGGTGGTTTGACGACGTGGCCGACGCCGAGGCCACCGTCGAGTTCCTGGCCGGCCTGGCCGGCACCGGGCCGGTGCTGGAGCTTGGGATCGGGACAGGCCGCATCGCCCTGCCGCTGGCGGCGCGGGGCATCCCTGTCCATGGGATCGACGCTGCCGAGGCCATGGTCGAGCGGCTCCGGGCCAAGCCCGGGGGTCAGTCGATCCGGACGGTCATCGCCGATTTTTCGCTGGTCGAGGTCGAGGGCTCGTACCGGCTGATCTACGTGATCGCCGACACGTTCTTCAACCTGGTCGACCAGGAGGCCCAGGTCCGTTGCTTCCAGAATGCCGCCAGGCACCTGGGCTCCGGCGGCTCTTTCGTCGTGGACGTCAGCCTTCCCGATCCGGGTGGCTGGGCATCGGGCCGGGCCCCTACGACCCGCTGGGTCCGAGCCGACGAGGTGGTCCTGCGGGTGGTCCACCACGACCCGGTCGACCAGACCGTCCTGGCCCAGCACGTCGCCCTGTCGGCTGGCGGGGTGAGCCTCTACCCCAACCTGATGCGGTATGCCTGGCCGGCGGAGATGGACCTCATGGCCCGCTTGGCCGGGCTGACCCTCCGGCGACGCTGGGGGGGATGGCGGGGGGAGCGTTATGGTCTGGCCAGCCGGCGCCACGTCTCGGTCTACGAGCTTCGAGCCTGACGGCGTCTGGCCCACGGCGACGCCCGGGCCTGGATGTCATCGAGCCGACGATTGTCCCCGCCGCGCCACAGCGCGCCGACCGACCACGTGGGCAGGGCCTTCGAGGCGCTGGCGGAGGGCCTCGCCCCCCTTGTCGAACCCCAGGTGGGTACCGTGCACGACGAGGGGTGCCTTGAGAGCTTTGTCGAATCGGTCCACGCAGTTCGGCTCCCGTACCCGGGGCGTGCGTGCCTCATGGCAGGTTACTGACTGCCACCTGCGTCTTCCTTCTCGAAGGCGCGGTGCGCGAGTGCGGTGACCTGTGTGGCGAGCTCGACCGCTCGGGTGGCGTCGTTGGTGGAGGCCTCATCGAGGTCCTCGGGGTAGCGGCCCTCGATCGCCCAGCGGGTGAGCTCCTCAAGGTCAATCTCGAGGAGCAGGCTGGCGCGCTCCTCGGTGAGCATGCGGGCGAGGTGCATCAGGTTGTGAGACTTCGGGGGGTCAACGTCGGCTGCGACGTGCAACGCCTTGATCGCCTTTTCTCCCGCCTGCTGTGCCAGCCCACAGGCCACTCTCGGCGCGATCTCGGCATCCGCGGCGCTGTGCCCGGCGGCGACGAGGTCTTCGTCCGCCCAACGCAACCACCGATGGCGGGGCTCTTCGGTGGGGGCGATCTCAGCCATGGACGGTGACCCCTTCACGAAGCGCCACACGCAGGACGCCGGGCGCCCGCGAGCGCTCGTGCAACTCGGCGGCGTCGGTGACCACGAGGTCGACTGGGACCGGCAGATCGCGAAGCGACCGCAGCATAGCGACCGCCGCGTCGTGGTGACGATCTTCGAGCTTCGGCAGAACCACGAGCAGGTCGATGTCCGACTCGCGCCCGTCATCTCCCCGAGCGACAGAACCGAAGAGCACCACCTGCGACGGGCAGAACCGCTCGACCAGCCGGCGCACGACGTCGGGTACCCACGCGGCGAGCGTCCGGCCGTCGTAGGTGGCCTTGCCGTCGCGCACCTCGTAGGCGACCGAGCTCATCAGGCGAGCCTCAAGGTCGAGCCCAGCAGCACCGATACGAGGCGTCCCGCTCCGCCGGCTTGTCGTCTTTGTCTGGCAGCCACCAGCTGCCTGTGGCAATGATCTCGGAGGTCGGCACAAGAGCGATGGTACGACCAGCCTGATCGTCGGGCTGCGCTCTCGGATCGACGAGCCGGAGAAGCAGCCGTTGGGACAGGACTCGGGGAGCCGTTGCCGTCTGGTGAGCAAACGTGAGTGTCATCAGACAAGCACCCCCTCTCGGGGTTGTTCGCCAGCCGGGTAGCTGGGTCGCTTCAGCGTTTCACGGCCACCTGCCGGGCGGGGCCCGGTCTTACGGTCGGCTCTACGCTTGACGGCGGCCCTGACTGGGCCGACGGCGCTATCCGCCTGTGGCGGTGGCTCGTAGCGTGCGAGGTTGATGGCTGCGTTGTCGTCGCGCTGGTGACGGGCACCGCAGTTGTGGCAGGTCCAGTGCTCGGCCCAGCCGATGTCGGCCACGTGGTGACATCCGTGGCAGGTCTTGCTGGACGGCAGCGACGGCCTCGGGGTCTCCTCGCCCGTCAACGAAGCAACGCTCGCCTTGGGTAACACACGTTCGCTCACATTTACTCACGTTCCCCCAAACAGTTGTCTACCCCTGCGTCCCGCCGTCGGCCGACAAGACCGGCCGGCGGGACGCCGGGCGGCCGAGCGAGAGGAGCGCAAGGCCAACCGAGACCTCGGGGGCAGGGTGCGGAGTCCAGGTAGCAGCCCGGGGCGCCGGGCTCCACGGCTCGCCGGCGCGGCCCGGCCGGTACGCCCGGCTAGGATCGGCCTACGTGCCAGCCACCGTGGTCGTCGGCACCCAGTGGGGTGACGAGGGCAAGGGAAAGCTGACCGACCTGCTGGCAGCCGAGATGCAGGTCGTGGTCCGTTACCAGGGGGGCCACAACGCCGGCCACACCATCGTCGTGGCCGGTGAGACCTTCGCCCTCCAGCTCCTGCCGAGCGGGGTCCTCTACCCCCACATCACCCCGGTGATCGGCAACGGCGTCGTCGTCGACCCCGGCGTGCTGCTGGCCGAGGTCGACACCCTCGAGGCCAAGGGGATCGACTGCGGCCGCCTCCTCGTGTCGGGCAGCGCCCACCTGATCATGCCCTATCACTCCGAGCTCGACGCCGTGGCCGAGCGCTACCTCGGGCGCAACAAGCTGGGCACGACCCGGCGGGGTATCGGGCCGGCCTACGCAGACAAGGCGGCCCGGGTCGGCATCCGGGTCCAGGACCTCCTCGACCCGAAGATCTTCCGCCAGAAGCTCGACGTGGTCCTCAAGGAAAAAAACCAGATCCTGGCCAAGGTCTACAACCGCCTGCCCCTCTCCGCCGGGGACATCTCCGACCGGTACCTGGGGGAGTACGCCCCTCGCCTGGCGCCCCTCGTCGGCGACACCGTGGGAGTGCTCCACCGGGCCCTCGACGCCGGCCAGTCGGTGCTGCTGGAGGGGGCCCAGGCCACCTTCTTGGACCTCGACCACGGGACCTACCCGTTCGTCACGTCCTCCAATCCGGTGGCCGGCGGGGCCTGCACCGGGGCCGGCATCGGCCCCCGCCACGTCGACCGGGTGGTCGGGATAGCCAAGGCGTACCTGACCCGGGTGGGCTCGGGCCCCTTCCCCACCGAGCTCGGGGACGAGCGGGGGGCCCACCTGGTCTCCGCCGGCCACGAGTTCGGCACCAACACCGGCCGGCGCCGGCGGACCGGGTGGTTCGACTCGGTGATGATGCGCCACGCCGTGCGGCTCAACTCGCTCGACGAGATCGCCCTGACCAAGCTGGACGTGCTCGACGACCTCGACACCCTGGCCGTCTGCGTGGCCTACGAGTGGGACGGCGACCGCCACACCGAGTTGCCCTGGCACCAGTCGGTCCTGCACAACGCCACCCCCGTGTACCACCAGATGCCGGGCTGGAGGACCGACACGTCGGGGTCCACCGACCTGTCCCAGCTCCCGCCGAGGGCCCGCGACTACGTCGACTTCATCGCCGCCCGCTCGGGCGTGCCGGTGACCCTGGTGGGAGTCGGGCCGGGCCGGGACCAGTACGTGCGCGTCCCCGCCGGGTCGGCCACGCGTGGCTGAGCGGACCGTATGCGTCGTCGGCGCCGGCGGCCGGGAGCACGCCCTTGCCCTGGCCCTGGCCCGCAGCGCCCGGGTGGTGGTCACCCCCGGCAACCCCGGGATGACGGCGCTTGCGGGCCCGGCCGGGCGGGTCACCTGCTCGCCGGCGCCGGCCACCGAGATCGACGCCGACCTGTACGTGATCGGGCCCGAGGTGCCCCTGGTCGACGGCCTGGCCGACAGGCTGCGGGCAAGGGGGGCGCTGGTGTTCGGGCCTGGTGCCGACGGTGCCCGCCTCGAGGGTTCCAAGGAGTGGATGAAAGGGGTCCTGGACGCGGCCCACGTCCCCACTGCCGCCCACGCCTGCTTCTCCGAGACGGCCCCGGCCCTCGACTGGCTCCGGGCCCGTCCCGGGCCCTGGGCGGTCAAGACCGACGGGCTGGCCGCGGGCAAGGGGGTGCTGGTCACCGCCGACCTCGACGAGGCGGCGGCCGACGTGGAGGCCAAGCTGTCGGGGGCGGCCTTCGGGGCGGCCGGGCGCCGGGTGGTCCTCGAGGAGGGCATGGCCGGCCCCGAGCTGTCGGTCATGGCCCTCTGCGACGGGCGCCGGGCCATCCCCCTGGCGCCGGCCCAGGACTACAAGCGGGTCGGCGACGGCGGGGCCGGGCCCAACACGGGAGGGATGGGCGCCTACTCCCCGGTGCCCCTGGCCGGGGAAGCGGTGATGGCCGAGGTCATGGACCGCGCCGTCGAGCCCACCCTCGCAGCTCTGGGCCGCCTCGGCATCGACTACCGGGGCGTGCTCTACGCAGGGCTGATGCTCACCCCCGACGGCATCCGGGTGGTCGAGTTCAACGTCCGCTTCGGTGACCCCGAGACCCAGGTCGTCGCCGCCCGGTGGCAGGGCGACGTGGCCGGGCTGCTGGCCGCGGCGGCACGGGGGGATCTGGGCGGCGAGGCTCCGCCGGTCTTTTCGCCCGACGCCGCCGCCTGCGTGGTCCTGGCCGCCCAGGGCTATCCCGGGCCGTGCCGCACCGGCGACTGGATCGCCGGCCTGGAGGCGGCGTCGGCCGTGCCCGGCGTCCAGCTGATCGCGGCCGGCGTGGCCGGCGGGGAGGCGGGAGGCGGCCTGGTAACCGCTGGCGGCCGGGTGATCTGCGTCACCGCCCTCGGGGAGGATCTCGACCAGGCTCGCCGGCGGGCCTACCGGGCGGCCGGGGAGGTCTCCTGGCCGGGGATGCACTACCGCGGCGACATCGCCGCCGTCGAAGCCCCCGACATGGAGGTCAGCCGGCAATGAAGGTCGCCGTGGTCATGGGGTCGGCCAACGACCGGCCCAGGATGGCACCCGCCCTCGAGACCCTCGCGTCGTTCGGGGTGGAGGCCACCGAGCACGTGCTGTCCGCCCACCGCACCCCGGCGCTGGTGGCCGAGCTGGGCGCCACGGCCAGGCAGGGCGGTTACGGCGTGATGATCTGCGGGGCGGGGATGGCCGCCCACCTGGCCGGTGCGGTGGCCGCCCAGACCACCCTGCCGGTGATCGGGGTGCCGCTGTCGGGAGGGGCGATCGGGGGCATCGACGCCCTGTACGCCACCGTGCAGATGCCCCGGGGGATCCCGGTGGCCACGGTGGCCATCGACGGGGCGGCCAACGCCGCCCTCCTGGCCGTCGAGATCCTGGCGGTCTCCGACGCCGGCCTGGCCGGTCGCCTGGACGATTACCGCCGGCAGTGGGCCCGGGCCGCCTCCGCGCCTGGGGCCGGGGCCCCGGCGTGACGGCCACCCCGCTGCGGTCGGGCAAGGTCCGCGACATCTACCAGCTGGACGCCGAGACACTGCTGCTCGTGACCTCGGACCGGATCTCGGCCTTCGACGTGGTGATGGCCGAGCCCATCCCCGGCAAGGGGCGGGTGCTGACCGCCATCACCGCCTTCTGGCTCGAGCACCTGGCCGACCTGGCCCCGTCGCACCTGGTCAGCCTCGACCCCCCCGCCGGCCTGGGCCTCGAGGATCTGGGCCCGGATGGTCTGGCCGGGCGGGCCATGGTGGTGCGCCGGGCGGACATGCTGCCCATCGAGTGCATTGTCAGGGGGTACCTGTCGGGGTCGGCCTGGGCCGAGTACCGGGCGTCGGGGACCATGCACGGCCAGGCCCTGCCCGCCGGCCTGCGCCAGTCCGAGCGACTGCCCGAGCCGGTCTTTACCCCCTCGACCAAGGCGGCGAGCGGGCACGACGAGAACATCTCCTACGAAGGGGCCGCCGCCCTGGTCGGCGCCGACCTGGCCGCCCAGGCCCGCCACATCAGCCTGGAGGCCTACCGCCGGGGGGCCGAGTGGGCGGCCGGCCGGGGCATCGTCATCGCCGACACCAAGTTCGAGCTCGGCCTCGTCGACGGCCGGCTGGCCATCTGCGACGAGGTGCTGACACCTGACTCGTCGCGCTTCTGGCCGGCGGGGCAGTGGGCGCCGGGGACGGTGCCGCCGTCCTACGACAAGCAGCCGTTGCGGGACTGGCTGGAGACGACCGGCTGGGACAAGGCGCCCCCCCCGCCCCCCCTGCCCGCCGAAGTCGTGGCCGCCACCTCGGCCCGTTACGTCGCCGCCTATGAAAACCTGACCGGCCGGCGCCTGGCCGACTGGCCGGCGGGTGGCCCGCGGCCCGAGCCGTGATGCGGTATTCGGTCCTGGTCGAGGTGCAGCTGCGCCCGGGCATCTCCGATCCCCAGGGCCAGACCATCGAGCGGGCGCTGCCCGCCCTCGGCCTCCCCGGGGCCAGCGCGGTGCGGGCCGGCAAGGCCATACGCTTCGACCTCGACGCCGACAGCGAGGACGCCGCTCGCCAGGCGGTCGACGACATCTGCCGGCGATTCCTGACCAACCCGGTGATCGAGGACGCGACAGTGACCCTGGAGGCACGGGTGTGACCCACGTGGGCGTGGTTTTTTTCCCCGGGACCAACTGCGAGCACGACGTGGTGACCGCCGTCGAGGGGCTCGGCGCCACGGCCCGCCTCATCTGGCACGGCGAGCGTTCCCTGGGCGAGTGCGACGCCGTGGTCCTGCCCGGCGGCTTCGCCCACGGCGACTACCTGCGTCCCGGCGCCATCGCCCGGTTTTCCCCGGTGATGGCGGCGGTGGCCCACTTCGCCCGGGCAGGCGGGGCGGTGGTCGGGATCTGCAACGGGTTCCAGGTGCTCACCGAAGCGCACCTCCTTCCCGGGGCGCTGCAGAGGAACAGGGGCCTTGCCTTCCTCTGCCAGCCGGCCGAGCTCGAGGTCACGAGCGACCGGTCCGTGCTCACCCGGGGGCTTGAGGTAGGGCGCCGGCTGCGGATCCCCGTCAACCACTTCGAGGGCAACTACACCTGCGACGCCCGTACCCTGGCCGAGCTGCGAGACGAGGGCCGGGTGGTGCTGGCCTACGTGGACAACCCCAACGGTTCGACCGCCGACATCGCCGGCGTGTCCAACGCCGCGGGCAACGTCGTCGGCCTCATGCCCCACCCTGAGCGGGCCAGCGACGCACTGCTCGGTTCGGTCGACGGCGCCGTGCTGCTGTCGGCGTTGCTGGCCGGCGCCGGCGCCGGCGTGGCCCGGGCGCCAGCGTGGCCGGCGTGAAGGGGGCAGGGGTCGGCGGGTCAGAGGCTGGGGATAGGGGGGCCGGGGCAAGCGGGGCCGGGGCAAGCGGGGCAGGGGCAAGCGGGGCAGGGGCAAGCGGGGCAGGGGCAAGCGGGGCAGGGGCTGGAGCGGAGGCCGGGGCGGGGCCGGTCCACCGGGCCCTGGGCCTGACCGACGGCGAGGCGGCCGAGATAGAGCGCCTCCTCGGCCGGGCCCCCAACCACCTCGAGCTGGCCATGTACGCCGTCATGTGGAGCGAGCACTGCTCGTACAAGTCGTCCCGGGTCCATCTGCGCCGGCTGCCCACCGAGGGCCCGGGCGTGCTGGTCGGGCCCGGGGAAAATGCCGGCGTGGTCGACGCCGGCGGCGGGGTCGCTGTCGCCCTGCGAATCGAGAGCCACAACCACCCCTCGGCCATCGAGCCGTACCAGGGCGCGGCGACGGGCGTGGGCGGGATCCTGCGTGACATCTTCACCATGGGGGCCCGGCCGGTGGCCCTGATGGACCCGCTGCGCTTCGGCCCGCCGAGCGACCCCCGCTCCCGCTGGATCGCCGCCGGCGTGGTCTCGGGCATCTCCGGCTACGGCAACTCGGTGGGGGTGCCGACCGTGGGGGGCGAGATCGTCTTCGACGACTGCTATGCCGGCAACCCCCTGGTCAACGTCATGGCCGTCGGGGTGCTCCCCACCGGCCGCCTCGTCCTCGGCGCCGCCTCGGGGGTCGGCAACCTGGCCGTCCTGCTCGGCTCCGGCACCGGCCGTGACGGCATCGGCGGGGTCAGTGTCCTGGCCTCGGCCGGCTTCGGCGCCGACGCCGAGGCCGGGGCGGCCAAGCGGCCCAACGTCCAGGTGGGGGACCCCTTCGAGGAGAAGAGGCTGATCGAGACCTGCCTCGAGCTGCTGGAGAGCCGGCTGGTGGTAGGGATCCAGGACCTCGGCGGCGCCGGCCTGACCTGCGCCACCGCCGAGACGGCATCGCGCGGCGGGGTGGGCATGGACGTCGACGTGAGCGCCGTGGCACTGCGGGAGCAGGGCCTGGCCCCGTGGGAGATCATGACCAGCGAGAGCCAGGAGAGGATGCTGGCCATCGTGACCGAGACCGACCTGGACCGGGTGCTCGGGGTCTGCGGGCGCTGGGAGGTGCAGGCCTCGGTGGTCGGCCGGGTCACCGGCACCGGCCGGCTGCGCATCCTGGCCGGCCCCGGCGGCGAGGTCCTGGCCGACGTGCCCGCCGCCTCCCTGGCCGAGGACGCCCCGCTGTACAACCGTCCGATGGCCGCGCCGAGGGCCGGGCTGGGTCGGCGCGCCGGCGCCACCGGGGCGGCCACGGGGGAGGCC
>JBOGGP010000025.1:0-16110 GCA_050744105.1 Acidimicrobiales bacterium | reverse complement strand
CTTGACTCTCGGGTCCCGGCAACAGGTGTCGGCAGCCACCGCCAGAGAGACGTCCCCGCCGTCTGAGTGGCCGACCACGGCGACCTGCGACGGCTCCACCAACCCTTGGAGGGCGCCGGGAGACTTGCCCTGGGCCAGCAGGGCAGTGATGACCCCGCCGAGCTCACCGGGGTGGTGGACGATGTCGGCCTCGTCAAGTCCCGGACCGGGGGCCGTCGCCGGGTAGATCGGATCGGCCACCACATAGCCAGCGGATGCCCATGCCCGGAGGAGGCCCGCGTACGCCTCGGCGGGAATCCCGAATCCCTGCGAGAACACCAGCAGAGGATAGGGCCCGGAGGCCTGGTCGGCAGCGGCCCCCGCCCCCCCCGGCGCCAGTACCGGGTACCGCACGACGGTCGGCAGGGCTACGACGTGGCCCGGCGCCGAGGTGGCCTCGACGTCAAGGGTGGTCTGACCGACCGCGAGAGTCCGTGCTCGGGGACTGGCGGTCCTGCCAGGCGGCGGCGGGGTCGTGGGTGGCGGAGGGGCGGTGGTGGGGCTGGCCGGTGGGCGGACCGCACCGGGCCGCCCGGCCGCGCTGGTCCCACCCGACGCGGCGGCGGGGACCGCCACCAGCCCGCCCACCCCGAGCCCGCCGATCACGGTCACGGCCACCAGCGCCGCCACCGTCCGGCGGGCGCGGTAGCGGCGGCGGGCCTCGGCGAGCCAGTTACTAGGGCGGGGGCTCGCGCACTCCGTGACCCGGTCAGCACCTGGCCGGGATCTTGATTTATGGAGGTAGGAGCTCGGACCAATCGTCGTCCTCGTCCGGCCAGTCCGGGGGCTTCAGCGGGGGCGACGGCGCAGGGCCGGGGGACGTCGCAGTCCCCCCCGGTGACGGCAACCAGCCACCCCGGCGCCCGCCAGCCCGACCGCCACCACGAACCCGGCTACAGCCCAGACGTGGCGGCCGAGCCAGGGGCCACGGGGCCGGGTGGCCTGTGACCGGCGTGGCCCCGTCGCCGTTGGACCATCCTCTCTGTAGCAGCTTTCATTACAGACAGCCAAGCTCACTGGGCTGGGAAAGTGGTGGATGCTGCGGGCTGGGAGCCCCTCAGGCTGCCGGGATCAGGGGAGCGTCGACGTCACTCCAGGGGAGCCGCACCCAAACCATATGCAGGATCGAAACGGCTTGGGCCGACATCAGGCGACACCAACACCGTGCGCTTGTTCACCCGCACCGCCGGCACAGGCAGTGTCCCCCTCCCGGAACCACCGGTACGCCGTCTGGGGATGCAGACCCTGCGCTCACGCCCACTCCGTCAAGTTCACCATCCTCACGCTACCAAGGCGAGCGTTGCTTCGTTGACTGTTTTTGAGTATTCACGCTGGTGAAGACCCCAACAGAGTCAACGAAGCCACGCTCGTCTTAGTATCACTAGAACAGGCGTACGCTCAGTATCACTCACTAAATCGGCAACCTTTCAGTAACCCCTGGCTCGGGCGCCGTGGCATTTTACAAGCACCTGGGGTGGCAGGCAGGTGGCTCGTTCACCACTCCCGCCGGGGAGAAATTCGTGCCTTGCCACCTTGCCCTGGCAACCGGTGACGGTCAGGTGGGGACAACCGGCCGCCGGAACGGGCCAGGCGGCACAGGCGGGCCACCAGGACCTCGAGGACCAGTGCCCCCGGCCACTCCTGGGCGCCCTTGAGGGCCACGTCGGCGTCGGCCAGCAAGCAGATGGCGCCGGCCACCCCCGACGGCCCGAGGCGGCGGGCGGTGGTCAGGGCCTTCTTGGCCGGGTAGGTCGATCGTCCCTTGGCGATGCCGAGCGCGCCGGCCGCCTGGCCCTCGGTGCAGATGGCCGGGGAGTCCACCCGCAGCACGGACTGGTAGTGGCGGGTGAGGACGGCAAGGATGACCAGGGGATGGCGCCCCCCAGCACCGAGAAGGCGGTGGAGGGTGGTCAGGGCGGCCTCGGCGTCACCTCGGTCCAGCGCGTCGGTGAGGTCCCAGGCGACCACGGAGCCGGCCTCCCCGAGGTAGGGCTCCACGTCGGCGGCGCCCAGGGTGCCGCCGGCGGGGTAGGCGGCGGCCAGGACGGCGAGGAGGGCGGGAAGCCTCGAGATGTCCTCGCCCAGGTGCTCGGCGACGAGCGTCTCGGCCGCCTTGTCCAGGCCGACCGGCGAGCGCGCCACCCGGCCCCTGACCCATTCTCTGGCGTCCCGGGCCGACACGGTCGTCGACACCACCCGGGCGTGAGCCTTGAACGCGGCGACCAGGGAGGCGGGGGGACGGCCGGCGCCGGGGACCACGACCAGGGCGGCGCTGGGCGACGGGTCGGCGAGGTAGGCGACCAGGGGGGCCACCTCGTCAGCCAATCTCTCGCCCAGATCCCTGAGCACCACCACGCGGCGGTCAGCGAACATCGGCACGGTACGGCAGGCGTCCACCACCGTGGCCAGGTCGGCGTCGGGGCCAAATTCCTCTACGCAGAGGGCGGGATCGGCGCCGTCGAGGATCTCCGAGACCAGGGCCCGGGCCCGTTCCGCCACCAACACGGCGTCGTTGCCCTCGACGATCCAGGCGGCGCCGTAGGGCGTCGGCCGGGCCGGGCCGCCGGCCGGCGCAGTCATGCGGCGCCGGCCACCGCGGCCAGCGTGTCGCGCACCCTCACCGTCTCGACCACGGCGTGGGTGCGCACCAGGCGGGCGCCGAGGCTGATACCGATGGCATGGGCGCCCAGCGAGGCCACGGTGCGGTCGTCCAGGCCGAGCCCCAGGATCCCACCCACGAAGTCCTTGTTGGATGCGACCACGAGCAGCGGGTAGCCGAGGCCGGCCAACCGGCCCGACGCCAGCAGCAGGCGGCGGGACTGGGCCGGGGTCTTGCCCAGGTCGAGGCCGGGGTCGACCACGATGCGCTCGGGAGCGATCCCGGCGACGGCGGCGGCCCGGGCCCGATCCACCAGGAAATCGGTGACCGTCCTTACGACGTCGGCGTAGTGCGGCTCGGGATCGGGCACCCTCGGCCTGAGGCGGATGTGGGTTGCCACCACGGTGGCACCGGCCGCCGCCGCCGCCGGCAGGTAGCCGGGGTCGGCGAAGCCACTTATGTCGTTGCCCATGACCGCACCGGCCCGGAAGCACTCGGCGGCCACCGCTGACCGCCAGGTGTCGACCGACAGAGGCACGTCGAAGCGCTGGCGCAGGCCGGAGACGGCCGGCACCACCCGGTCCAGCTCCTCGTCCACGCTGACCTCGGCACCCTCGCCGGCTTTGACACCCCCGACGTCGACCAGGTCGGCTCCCTCGGCCACCAGCCGGTCGGCCCGGCGCCAGAAGGCGTCGAGATCCCAGTACGCGCCACGGTCGAAGAAGGAGTCCGGGGTCCGGTTGAGCACACCCATGACCAGAGCCCTGGTGGTCAGGTCGTACGAACGCGACCCGAGCGTCAACCTGCCGGCTGCCAGCATCAGAACAGCCGGGCGGTCAGGGCCCTGCGGTACCGGGCGGTGCGCGGGTCATCGGGACCCAGCACCTCCAGCAGGTCGACAAGCTCCTGGCGGGCGCCGGTGTCCACCTTGACCCGCTCGAGCAACCCGTCGATCCTGACCTCGAGGCTCTGGACGCCCGCCGATGTCGCCAACCCGGCCTCCTCGCCCACCCGAGCCCGGGCGGCGATGCGGCGGGTCTCGGCCGTCTCTGGGATCCGGGCGAGCAGGGCCGGCACCTCGGCGGCGGCGCCCGGCCGGCGCCGCCTGTCCCCCGGCTGGCCGACGAGATGGGCGGCCAGAGCCACCACCGCCCTCTCGTTGGCCGGCTCGAGGTCCACCGCCCGGCGCAGGGATTCCTCGTCACCCCGGGCCAGCAGCTCGTCCACCTCGCTCGGCACGGGCACCACGCCGGCCACCCAGTCCCGGACAGCCGGCTCAGGGAGGGCACCCACGAAGCTCGACACCACCTTGCGGGCCGAGATGGCGAAGACCGCAGGGATGGACTGCACCCTGAAGGTGGCGGCCACCTGCGGATTGGTGTCTATGTCGACCTTGACCAGCTCCAAGGCGCCGGCGGTGCCGGCCACCACCCTCTCCAGGACCGGTCCCAGGGTCAGGCATGGCCCGCACCACGGCGCCCACAGATCGACCACCACCGGGACCTGCGCCGAACGCCCGAGCACCCGGGCCTCGAAGGTGGCGTCGGTCACCGCCATAACGGCGTCTGGTACAGGGCCGGTTGCCGGCTCGGTCGGGTCGGTCACTGTCTGCTCCTCGGTCCAATCAGCGCCACGTCCCCCAGCTTGGCCGCTCGGAGCGGCAGACTGGGCCCGATGAATCCCCTGGCCACCGTCCACAGCTGGCCTACCCTCGAACGGCCGGTGCTGGTGATGGCCCTGGAGGGCTGGATAGACGCCGGGTTGTGCGCGGCCAACGCCATGGCCACCCTGCTCGGATCGATGTCCAGCGAGGTCCTGGCCGACTTCGACTCCGACGAGCTGATCGACAACCGGGCCCGCCGGCCGGTGATGCGGGTCGTCAACGGCGTCCACACCGAGTTGCGCTGGCCCCAGACCGTCCTGCGCTTCGCCACCGACCCGGGCGGTCGCTCAGTGCTGGCCCTGGTCGGGCCGGAACCGGACATGCGCTGGCACCAGTTCACCAACGAGGTGGTGCAGCTCTGCCTTCGCCTCGGCGTGGAGCTTGTCGTCGGGCTGGGCGCCTTCCCGGCCCCGGTGCCGCACACCCGAGCCGTCCGCCTGGCGGCGACCGCCTCCAACGCCGAGCTGGCCGGGCGTATCGGCTACATCCCGGCCACCATCGACGTTCCCTCGGGGGCGCAGGCCAGCCTGGAGTACGCATTCGGCCAGGCCGGAGTCCCCGCCGTCGGACTGTGGGCCAGGATCCCGCACTACGCGGCGGCCATGCCCTACCCGGCAGCGGCGGCCGCCCTGCTCGACGAGCTGGCCGCCCTGGCCGGCATCGAGGTCGACACCAAGTCCCTGCGAGCCGCCGCCCAGCTGACCGCGGGACAGATCGACCAGCTCATCGGCGCAAGCGCCGAGCACGCCGCCCTGGTGCGCCAGCTGGAGGCCCAGCACGACGAGGAGCAGGGCCTGTCGGCCACCGGCTTCGGGGACCTGCCCTCGGGAGACGAGCTGGCCGCCGAGCTGGAGCGCTTCCTGAGGGGCGAGACCAGCTAGCCCTGGCGCAACTGTGCTCACCGATGACCTTGCCATGGCAGTGGGCCGGCAACCTGGGCCGGTGGCCCGCTGGCGGCCGGCGAGGGGTGGGATGAAGGACGGCCCCTTTCGCCAACGCCTTTCAGGCGACCAGGTTGACCAGGCGCGGGGGCCGGGCCACCACCTTGGTCGGAGCCCCGTCGAGGTGGGCCGCCACTCTCGGTGAGGCCAGGGCCAGGGCGACCGCCTCCTCCTCCCCGATGCCGGGGTCGACCTCCACGCGGTCACGGACCCTGCCGTTGACCTGGATCACCAGGGTCACCGACTCGGACCGGACCAGGTCGGGGTCGGCAGCCGGCCAAACCTGGCGGTGCACCTCGGCGCCGATGCCGTGGCGGAGCTCCCACAGCTCGGCGCTCAGGTGTGGGGTCATGGGCGCCATCAGGGTCACGAGGGTGTCGACGGCGAGGTCGAGGGTGGACTGCCGGGCGCCGGCCTGGACGTAGCGGTACAGGTCGTTGGTGAATTCCCGGCAGGCGGCCACCGCCGTGTTGTACGACCAGTGCTCGAAGTCATGGCTGACCTTGGCGATCAGGCGGTGGGTCGCGGCCAGGATGGCCCGGTCCTGGCCGTTGGCCTGGCGCTCGCCGGCGGTCCCCGCTTCGCCCAGGGCCAGACGCCACACCCGGGCCAGGAACCGGTGGCAGCCGTCGATGATCTCGTCGGTCTGCTCGCTCCAGTCGAAGTCGTCGGCCGGGGGCCCCACGAAAAGGTGGAACAGGCGCAGGGCATCGGCCCCGACCGTCGAGAAGTACTTGGCCGGCGCGATCAGGTTGCCCTTGGACTTGGACATCTTGGTCCCGCCCATGCGGATCATGCCCTGGGTGAACAGGCGGGCGAAGGGCTCCCGCACGCCCGAAGGCGACAGGCCCAGGTCGGCCATGGCCCGGGTATAGAAGCGAGCGTAGAGAAGGTGCAAGATGGCGTGCTCGATGCCGCCGATGTACTGGTCGACCGGCATCCAGTGGGTGGCAGCGGCAGCGTCCACCGGGGCCGTCTTGCTCCACGGGGCGCAGAAGCGCAGGAAGTACCAGGACGAGTCGACGAATGTGTCCATGGTGTCGGTCTCGCGCTCGGCCGGCCCCCCGCAACGAGGACAGCAGGTGTGCAGGAACCCCCGGTGCCGGCGCAGGGGGGACTCGCCGGTCGGGGCCAGCTCGACGTCGTCGGGCAGCAGGACCGGCAGCTCGTCGTCGGGGACGAGGACGACGCCGTCGACGGGGCAGTGCACCACCGGTATGGGACAGCCCCAGTACCGCTGCCGGGAAAGCAGCCAGTCGCGCAGGCGGTAGTGGACGCTGCGCCGGCCGATGCCGCGCCGCTCCAGCCACTCGACGGCCCGGGCCTTGGCCTCGGCGGTGTCGACGATCCCGTCGAGCCAGTCGCTGTTGATGCGGGGGCCATCCCCGGTGTATGCCTGGCCGTCGAATCCCTCGGGCGGCAGGACCGTGCGGACGATCGCAAGGCCGTGGGCGGTAGCGAAGTCCCAGTCCCGCTGGTCCTCGGCGGGAACGGCCATTATGGCGCCGGTGCCGTACGACACCAGGACGTAGTCGGCCAGGTAGACGGGCACCGGCTGGCCGGTGAAGGGGTTGTCGGCGTAGGCACCGGTGAACACCCCTCTCTTGTCGAGAGCGCCCTCGCTCGACTGGCGCTCGATGTCAGAGGCGGTGCCCACCCGGGCCACGAACGCCTCCACCTCCTCCCGCCGCTCGTCGGTGGTGATCACCGTCACCAGGGGGTGCTCGGGGGCGAGCACCAAGAAGGTAGCGCCGAAGGTGGTGTCGGGCCGGGTGGTGAAGACGGTGATCAACTCGTCCCGGCCGCGCACCGGGAAGGCAAGCTCGGCCCCCTCGGAGCGGCCGATCCAGTTGCGCTGCATGGTCTTGACCCGCTCGGGCCAGTCAAGATCGTCGAGGGCGCCGAGCAGCTCCTCGGCGTAGTCGGTGATGCGGAAGAACCACTGCTCCAGGTCCCGCTTTTCCACCGGATCCCCGCTGCGCTCGCAGGTGCCGTCGGCCAGCACCTGCTCGTTGGCCAGCACGGTCTGGCACCCCGGGCACCAGTTGACCGGGGCGTTCTTGCGGTAGGCCAGCCCGGCCTCGTAGAACCGGGAGAAGATCACCTGGTCCCAGCGCATGTATGCGGGGTCGTGGCTACGGATCTCCCGGCGCCAGTCGTAGACGGCGCCCAGCCGCCTCAGGCTGTCCTTGAGCTCGGCGATGCGGGCCTCGGTGAACGCCCGGGGGTGGGTACCGGTCTTGATGGCCGCGTTCTCCGCCGGCAGGCCGAAGCTGTCGAAGCCGATGGGACTCAGCACGGCCCGGCCCTGCATGGTCCGGTGGCGCACCACCAGGTCCCCGAAGGTGTAGTTGCGCACATGCCCCTGGTGGGCGGGCCCGCTCGGGTAGGGGTACATGCACAAGACGTAGGCCGGCGGGCGGGGATCGTCGTTGTCGACCTGGTAGGTGCCGTCCTCTGACCACCGCCGCTGCCACTTGGCCTCGATGGCCTGGGGGTCGTAGCTGGCAACCATGACCCGACAGGGTACCGACGGGGTGGGACCGCCATCGGCCGATTCCCGCCGGCGGGCCGGGGGACCGCCCCACCGACCGGCGCCGGGGGACCGATGCTAGGATGGCGGGACCCGCTGGGGGCGTAGCTCAGTTGGTAGAGCGCTTGCATGGCATGCAAGAGGTTCGGGAGTTCGATTCTCCTCGCCTCCACCCATCTTGACCAGCACTTTTACCGGAATCAGCGGGTGGAAGGGGAGTCAGGGAAGGGGCGGCGTGCGCGATTCGTGCGCGTAGGCTCCCGACGAGCTGACCCACTGAGGGCCAATTCCATTCGATCGGCGGCAACGGTCACCACCGGTCGGATGCGGTGTCGGTAGTGGCGGTAGAGGGTCTGCGGATCGTCACCCAGCAGGTCCGCCACCTCTTCGATCGGCGCGCCCGCGTCCAACAGCAGGGAGACGGCGCTGGCGAAGTAGGTACGGGAAGGCGCCCGTTGGCTCTACACCAGAAGTCTTGGCGACGCGGGCGAAGACCCTCCGAACGTTCGATGGGTCGAGCGGAGTGCCGAGCTCGGAGCAGAAGACCAACCCGTCATCGTGCCCGCCCTTTCCAGCCCTGAAGCTCTCTCTGGCCTGCCGTTCACGATGCAGAGGCGGCACCCGCTGAAGGACCACGCCCGGCACTGCGTCTAGCTCGCGGGCGATCGCCAAGTTGCGTGCCGCGTCACAAGCGATCCCGGTGGCGTCTGCGCGGCGGAGCTCAATCAATGCGCCGCCCGGGACGGCGCGCCACGACTGGAGAGGGCCTAGCCGAACGCAGCTCGGGGGCCGGGACGTTGACGGCAAGGTGCGCCGCTCAGAGCGGGCGATGAGGTCTGACATCTCCCGGGACAACCCGGCCGCCTGCTCGGGCTGAGCCGTTCTCGTAAGCTGGGCGAGCATCGTTTGGTGGCGCTCCAGAGCGACGAGGTGGGCCGGCCGCAGCGACTCCGGCAGCCGGGAGCGATGCCGGTTGGGTAGCTCGGAGAGGTGACTTCGCACCCGCAGGTCGCTCAAGCCGACGACTGCGGCGTCGAAGCCGGCGAGGCGACGAAGCGTGCGTCTTGCCGGCGAGTGATGGCCTCTGGCGTCACCGAGGCCGACTGTGCCGGCGAGGTCGTCGACGTCGACGTCGATGCCGTCGGGGGCAACTGCGAGACGCTCGTCGAAATGGCGCAGAGCGAGGATGGCGGTCGGGCCGAGCACCGGAAGCCAGAAGCGCTCCACGTAGGCGGAGCGGATGGCAAGCCGCAGGCCTCGACCGGCGGGTCACTGTGGCGTCGGATCGCCAGGGTCTGAGTTGTGGATATGTGGGGACGGGGCTGGGTCGAACGGAGTCAATCGAGTCTCCTTGTCGAAGCTGGGCGGCCTCGGTAGGCGAGGCCTCCCAGAGCTGGGGGTGGTCGGCCAGCCAGGCCACCAGCGCGTCGGCGTCGTTGCTCAGCCGCTGCTGGAGAAGCTTGAAGGACAGGTCGCCCACGCCGATACACGATGACGAAGAGACCTCACCGAAAGCCTCACCTAGACCCTCACCGAGGGGCCTTTGGCGAGAAAAAACCTCACCGAGAACCTCATCAAGAAACCTCACCAAGCCTCGCCGAAACCTCACCAGGGCAGGTCAGGGCTGTAAAGCCGTACGAAGGTGTTCCGGCGGCCCGCGACGGCCTCTTGCCGGCGGAACGACCCCGGCTCGTCGTCGCCTCTCCCCGCCAGCCGCTCCGTACCACGCTCGTGGTACTGTGGCGGTAGTGTTCGGGGAGGTGTTGTGGACCGAGGACTCCGAAGCCCACATTGCCCGCCACAACGTCACCCCACTTGAAGTCGAACAGGTCCTCTACCGCCGACCCCGTCTCGTCGTTGCGGGCCGCGACGACACGACGGAGGTCCTGGGGACCACCGACGCCGGTCGGTATCTGCTCGTCGTAGTCACCGAAGCCACCAACGGGCGCGACTTCGTTATTGCCGCACGCGACATGACCGACCCCGAGAAACGCACGTTCCGCGAGAGGAAGCCAATAAGCATGGACCAAGACAAGATCGACCAGCTGCGCGACTACTACGACACCACCGACGTGGCCGAGCACTTCAAGGACGCCACCCTCGACACGGACACGACCGCCGAGGTGCTCGTCTCAACGTCGATCCGGCTCCCCCAGTCCCTCATGAGCCAGGTCCGGGCCCAGGCTGTCGAACGGGGCATCCCGGCCACGACACTCATGCGCCAGTGGATCACCGAGCGAGCCGTCGACCCCACCACGCCGGCGGTGGTCTCGGTGGCCGACCTGCAGCGCTTCATCGCTGAACAAGCGCACCCGCTGGCGTCGTGACTTTCGCTCCACCAGCGTCGGGATCCGCAGGGATCAGCGGTGTCTAGGAGCCGTTCACCTCGGCGTCGGCCTTGCGCTCGGTCTTGGTGACGGTCAAGACAACGAACTTCAGACAAGCCGCGACCTCGGAGGCGGTGACCTCAAGCTTGGAGCGCTTGTCGCCCTCGGGGGTCTCCCAGGTGCGGTCTCGATCTGGCCGACGACGGTGATGCGGTCACCTCGCCGAAACCTCGATAGCGCCGACTCGTTGGCGTCAGCCCGACGCGACGAGCACCACGGACTCCGGAAAGAGCTCTAGGCGCAGCGTGATCCCGAGCTGGTGGGCCAGTCGGGCCAGCGTGGCCACGGTGGGCTCGTGATCGCCGGCCTCGAGCCGAGCCACCGCCGGCTGCGTCATTCCCAGTTTGCGCGCCAGGCCGGTCTGGGTCAGCCCGTGCTCCACCCGGTAGGCGACGACGAGGATGGCCAGCTGGTTGGCCACCGCGGTGCGTGCCAGCTCAGCCGCCACCTCGGGGTCCTGGGTGTCAGCGGCCACCCGCTCGTCGCCGGTGGTCAACTCTGTGATCTTGGTCATCGCTCCTCCTCCAGCTCAGCCAATCGGGTTTCTGCTCGCCTGCATGCCGCGTCGAAGCCTGCGGGATCGCCTTGGGCTTCGGGTCCGATCGCGGCGAAGATGAACTCCTCACCTACTTGGCGGTATAGCGCCCTCCAGGGGCTGCGGCCACCGCGGGGACGAAGCTCACGCAGACGGTCGGCACCCTTCACCGCGCTGCTGTGGGGATAGGGCAGCGCGGGCCCGAGTGCAACAAGTTTGGCTTCAGCGTTGATGAGGGCTGCCCTTTCTCTCGGCACCAGGCCTTTGCGTTCCGCTTCTGCTTCAGGCAGGTAGCGGTAGACCCACATCAACACACTATAACACGGGTGCTATAACCGGCGGCCGTCACAATGACCCTTCGACGCCGCTCTCGACCAGGGGACGGTGACCACCCTGTCCGAGCCCGGCATCGGGTTGGTGGCCCCGGCCGACGGACGTATGGCCGGCTACGGGCGGCGGTCGATATCACCGGGATCGGGTTCGCCCCGACCGCGGGTGCCGGTGACGAGGCGGTCAGCGCGGGACCCAGCGACCAGCTGTGTGTGGTGTCCGGCACATTGTGGTCGAGGGCGGCTTCCCCCCCGACTTCTTGGACCCGACGGTCTCGATGTCGCTCCGGTGGCCACCTTCACCGTGTCCGGGACCGTCGAGCCGGTGGGCTGGCCGTCGAACCCGCTGGGCAACACCGACGACGTCACCTGGGCCCTCGCCGTGCCGGTCGGCGCGCCGGTCAGCCTCAGCGTGGCCCGCCACGACTTCACCCAAACCCTCGATCTGCGCGCCGGGCGGCGGACCACCCCGTCCCCGGCGGTGCTCTACCGGCCCGGCGCGGACCCGGACCTGGCCGTCACCCCGACCGGCACCCAGGACCTGATCGCCACCAGCAAACACCGCTGTGACCGCCAGCTTCCCGGTGAGCGTCGATGACGCCTACCTGACCTGGTTCTCGATCCCCGGCACCACCGTCAACCTCGGCTTGGATCAGGCCATCGTCTATGTCGACGTGACCACCGCCATCGGCACCGGCAGCGACGGAGGCAACGTCACCACCCACCCCCTCGACCCGTCCCGCATCCACCTGGTCCTGCCCGACGGCACCCAGATCGCCGCCCTCCCCGCGTTCGGGGCCGTGGTGCCGAACCTGGCGTCGGGCACCTATGAGTTCCTGGTCCCCGCCACCCTCACCGACACCAGCCTGGTCATCGATCCCGGCACCGGGATCGCCGCGGTCGACACCAGCGCGGATGGCACCCAGACCAGCCTCACCGTCAGCTTCGCCCACCCCGTCACCTTGGCCGTCGACTTTCCGACGCCCACCGCCCCCGCCGCCACCACCGGCCACCGTGGCACGGGGGCCGACCCCGAGGGTGGCGGCCCCCCAGACCGGGCCCCACCCCGCCGGCGGCACCACCACCTGGTGGCCGTGGGCGGCCGCCGCCGCGGTGATAGTCGCCGTCGCCGTCGCCGCGGTCGGGTTGGGTGTCGACCGGCGCCGAGGTCTGCCCGGCCGGCCGGTCACCACCCCTGCTGCCCTGGCCCCCGGCGGCGCGGCCGCCGCGCTCGGCGCCCCGCCCGCCCCAACGCTGACCGCCGGGCCCCGGACCCTGCCCGCCGGCCCCGGCTGGGCGTTACCGCCCCCCCTGCCACCACCAGAGGAGGCCCGGCCGGCGGGGTTGCGGCTGGTGGTCCGGGTCCTCGGTCCCCTTGACGTGGCCGGACTGCGGCGCCGGGTGCGCCGCTCGGAGGTCACCCGGCTCCTGGTTGCTCTGGCCGTCGCCGGCGACCGGGGCCTGTCGCCCGACGAAGCACGGGCTGCGATCTCGGTCAAGGCCGACAAGGACCCCAGCGCGGCCAGCCTCCACTCGACCGCTTCGCGGCTGCGGGCCGCGCTACCCGTAGGGCTCCTCCCCGACGCCACCGCCACCGGCGGCTACCGCCTCGCCGGGACCGAGGTCGAGGTCGACTGGGTCACCTTCAGCGCCCTGGTCGGCCGGGCCGAACAGGGCGCCGGGTCCGTATGGGCTGAACGGGCCGAGCTCTATCAGGCCGCCCTGGGTCTGGTCCGTGGCCCGGCGCTCGCCGGGGGCGGCTGGGAGGGCATCGCCCAGGTCGCCGGCCACATCGACACGATGGTCGAGTCGACCGCCCTGACCTCGGCGGGCGACGCGCTCAGCGCCGACGACCCCCATGCCGCCGAGGCGGTGCTGGCGGCCGGGCTGCGGGCCGTCACCGCCTCCCCCCGGCTGTGGGAGTACCGCTCCGGGCGGCGGCGGCCGGTTCGGGCTACGGGCTCGGCCGGGCGTGGGACGACACCCGCGCCGCGCTCGGCGACGACGCCGGCAGCGTCGAGGCGCTCTACCGGCGCCTCCGCGACCGCCCGTCGGGCTGACCGTCACCGGTTTCGCCGCCGGCGTCGGCCGTCGGCCATCGGCAACTCGAACCGATCCCGGCGCCGCCGGGACCTCCAGGCGATGATCGCCGCCCACACCGGCCAGCGACCATTGCCTTGTCTCTGACTTCCCGCGACAGGATCCGCCAGGTTTCAGCCCTCATCTGAGACTGAGAGGGTCGTTGGCCTTCCCCGAGGAGGTCCACCCTGATGGTTTCGCCGAGAAGAGCGAAGCGATTCTTGACGCCCGAACAGAAGTACGACTTGTGGTTGCGGTCACGGTGACTGTCCATTCCACTATCGACGCCGCGGGCTGGCTTGGCAAGTACCTCGAGGGCGACGGCGGCGACACCGACCTGGCGAGGGCCATGCTCGGGGCATTCGCCGAGGTGCTCATCCCCCGGGTCAACCGTGCCCTTTCGGACATTGCAATCCCACGTTCACGGAGTATCGTTGCACGCAATGGAACGCTCCTCTGACGATCGCCGGGAGCGCCCGAAGCGGTCGGGGGCCGTCCAGACAACGACGGTGCCCCCGCCGGCCCTGGCAATGGGCAACGGGGCGTCCAGCGCCTCCTCGGCACCGGCGCGCTGCGCGCCCGGACCGACGGCGGGGCGACGTCGACAGTCCTCGCCCTGCAGCGGTCGGCCGGCAACCGCGCCGTCCAGGGCCTCCTCGGTGGAAAGGTACCGGGTGGGCGGGCCGACGGCCTGGCCATCGAGCCCCCCGACGACGTCGTCGCGGGAGGCAAGACCGTGCAACGTGACCCACCCGAGAGCGGGGCGGCCACAACGGTCGTGCCGGTGACCGCCAAGCTCACCAAGACCGACATCTACGCCCCGAAGAAGGAGCCTCGGGGTGGCTTCGACTGGATGATCCAGTGGAAGCTCGACCACCCCTCGCCGGCGGGCGGCTGGATCGTCCAGAAGGTGGAGGTGGCCCACAACGTCACCAAGCCGCCAGGCAGGCTCAGGAAGTTCGTCCGCGGCAGCAGGCAGGTCCCGGTGAGGTCGGGCTTCGAAGCCTTCGTGCCTTATTGGGAGGCCTGGAAGGTCAACGCTGGAAAGGACGTCACCAACTACGCCCAAGGTGGCGACACGAACGACGATCAGTTCGCATCGCCCCCCTTTGCGGAGGGCACCAAGGGCATCCTCACCGAGACCGGTGCCCCCCAGTTCCACGAGGGGCTCGCCCTGCCAGGGTCGTTCAAGGAGAACGGGGTCCAGCCCGCCGGCATCCTGATGGCGACGAGGTCAGACCCCGGTGCGCTGGCCGGCGGGACCGGCACCATCCCCCACAGCCTCACGGCAACTTGGGACAGCCAGGCCGGCGACGGCCAGACGACGATCGCCACCACCTGAGGACCCCTTGGCCCGCGTCGAGTCGGCTATTGCCAAGGACCCGACCGAGACTGGCCGCGTGCGCCGGGCGGCTGCGTTCGCCCTGCTCCGCCAGCTACGGCCACCACTGAGCCTCGCCGACATCGGCCGGGCGCTCGACCGGCCGAACTGGCTGTCTGATCGGCATATCTCATTCGTCCACGCCGTCGGCGGCAAGCTGCCGGTGCAGTGGTCGGACGCGGACACGATTGTGGCGATCCGGGTGTTCCCCGACCTCGCCGGGGAGGGGGGGGTCTGGACCGCCTACCTCCGCGTCGAGGGCCAGCACCCCGAGCGCAGCATCCGCGCCTGCCTCCGCAACGGTGGTGGCGGCCCGGCCTCGAAGGCGAGGGTCGCCGAGCTCGCACTCTCCGGGGACTGAGGGGCCGGCGTCGCCGGCCGCCCGGCCTACAACGGTGCCGCCACCGTGACGTCGAGCCTGCGGCGCAGCCCGGCGGCGAGGGCGCAGGCGTCACCCACCTCGAAGTGGCGCGAGGAGTACAGCTACGGTGAATCGTCGGTCTCCTGGCTGTAAGGCAGCCGATCTCCCAACCCTTGGCCGGCGCCGACCGCATCTTCGCCGTGGCGGCGGCAACATCCGCCGCCCGCTGCCCGTCGCCTTCCCTCTTGATCCCGGCCAGGCATCTCCGAGCGACACTTCCAGGGCTGAGTCGAGTCTGAGCAGAGGCGGGGTTCTGTCGTCCCCCAGACGACCAGGATCGCCGAGTGTCGCCGGCCAACTGCCAAGATTGCTGACGTGGAGGAGGCCCAGACTGCTGCCGGCGGGGCCAGGATCCGAGATGCGACCGAGGCCGATCTCGACACCCTCGTCGAGCTGACCTGGGCCGTCGCCGGCGAGGGCCGCTGGATCGGCACCGAGGTGCCCTTCGACCGCCCCGAACGCAGGCAACGCCTCGCTGCCCTGACGACCGGCACGGCGTCCGCCCTCCTGGTGGCTGACACGGCGCCGGCCGGCGGGCCGGGGGTAGTCGGTCACATCTCGGTGGCCGTCGCTCCCTACGGCGTGGCGGAGGTGGGGATGCTGGTGGCCTCCGGGTGGCGCGGCCACGGCCTCGGCCGCGCCCTGCTGAGCGCGGCCGTCGACTGGGCGGCCAGTACCGGCGCCCACAAGCTGGCGCTGGAGGTGTGGCCGCACAACACGGCGGCCATCGCCCTCTACCGCCGGGCCGGATTCGTCGAGGAAGGGCGCAAGGTGCGACACTACCGGCGCGGCAACGGAGAGCTCTGGGATGCCGTCCTGATGGGCCGGCCGTTGCCCTAGGAAGGCAAAGGCCGGCCCTCAATCCCCTCTCACGGGCACGGCAGCACGCGCCCGCCGGCCGGCTGGAGCCAGCTCGCCGTCAGCCCGGGCCCGGGCCAGGGCGGCGGACCACCAGGCCAGGTCGTCGAGGAGGATCGTAAGGGCGATGTCGGCCATGGGATCGCTGGCCTTGCCGTCCACCAGGGCAGTGTTTGCCGTAGGGATTACCACGCCGGCGGCGCGGGCGCACGGCGTCGGCCTCGACCTCGACCTCGATGTGGACATTCGGCGGGGTACGGCGGTGTGGGCCGGCGATGCTACCGGCGGCCCGCGCCAGACCCGGGAGGTCAGGCGACAGGCTCGAAGACCTCGGCCGCAGGACGC
>JBOGGP010000024.1:0-16174 GCA_050744105.1 Acidimicrobiales bacterium | reverse complement strand
GCGCCGCCGTCGCCGTGGGGGCGGACGCCTTGAGCTTCCTCGTTGCCGCCGCCGGCGTGGCCGCCATCCGGGCCCGGGAGCCGCCACCAGTCACTACGGCCCGCGCCGCCGGCCTGGTGGCGGAGATCCGTGAGGGTCTCAGGTTCGTACTCAGCCATCCCCAGCTGCGCCTGCTGGCCGGGTGCACGGCCACCTACAACCTGTTCCTGCAGGGCTTCGAGCTGGTCCTGCTGCTCTACCTGGCCCGCACCCTGCACCTGCCCGCCAGCCAGATCGGCCTGGTGCTGGTGGTCAGCAGCCTCGGCTACGTGGCGGCGTCCCTCGTCGCCGGCCGCCTCGGGCGCCGGATCGGGATGGGACCGGTCTTCGCCGTGGGGATCTCGGTGTCCGCCCTCGGCGCCATCGGGGCCCCCCTGGCCGGGCGCGGCGCGTTGGTAGGCCTGTGCGCGGCCTTGTGGGTCAACTCCTTCGGGGTCCCCCTCTACAACGTCAACCAGCTGAGCTACCGCCAGAGCATCTGCCCAGAGCGCCTCCAGGGTCGCATGAACGCCACCATGAGGGTCGTGGTCTGGGGCACGCTGCCCTTCGGCAGCCTCCTGGGCGGTGCCCTGGCCGCCACCGTGGGCATCCACCGGGCGCTCTGGGTCACCGCCGGCGGCGAGGCACTGGCCGTGGCCTGGACCCTCGCACCCAGGCTCCTCCGCCTGCGAGCCATCCCCGCCCCTGCCGCCGCCGGCGCCTGAGCACCCATCTGGCCCACGCTCAGGCCGCATACCGTCTGGTCACCGCCCCGACCCCCTGGTCACCGCCGCTACATCTGGTCGGGAGCGTCGATCCCCAGCAGGTCGAGGCCACGGGCCATGGCCCGAGCGGCCGTGTCGCAGAGGACCAGGCGGCTGTCCCGCCGCCCGGCACCGGCCCTCAGCACCGGGCACGCCTCGTAGAACGACGTGAACCGGCCGGCCAGGTCGAAGAGGTACCCGCACAGCTTGTGGGGAGCCGAGCTGACCAGGGCGGCCTGCACGGCGCCGGGAAACCCGAGCAGCGCCACGGCCAGAGCCCGCTCAGCGGGCTCGACCAGGACGGGCCGGGCCTTTCTCCACCCCTCCTCGCCGGGTATTCGCCTGAAGATGGAGCGGATCCGGGCATGCGCGTACTGCAGGTAGGGGGCGGTGTTGCCCTCGAAGGCGAGCATGCGGTCCCAGTCGAAGACGTAGTCACGGCCGCGCTCGGTGGACAGGTCGGCGTACTTGAGGGCGCCGATCCCCACCGACCGGGCTACAGCGGCGGCGGCCGCCGGGTCGAGTCCGGGGTTCTTGCCGGCGACGGCGGCCGCCGCCCGCTCGACAGCCTCGTCGAGCAGCTCGGCCAGTCTCACCGAGTCACCCGACCGGCTGCGGAACATCTTGCGGTCGGCGCCCAGCATGTTGCCGAAGGCGACGTGGACGGCCTCGGCCGGGGGGGCCAGCCACCCGGCCATGCGGGCCACGGCGAAGCACATGGCCAGGTGCTGGGCCTGGGGGGCGCCCACCACGTACAGGCCCAGGTCGGCACCGAGTCGCCCGAAGCGGTCCCGCAGGGCGGCCAGGTCCGTCGCCGCGTACCCGAACCCCCCGTCGGACTTCTGCACGATCAGGGGCAGGGGGAGGCCGTCGCGATTGGTGAACCCGGGTGGGAAGGCGCAACGGGCGCCCTCGCTGTCGGCCAGCAGGCCCAGCCCGTCGAGGTCGGCCACCACGTCGGCCAGCACGTCGTTGTAGGCGCTCTCCCCCCGCACGTCCTGGCGGGTGAGCAGCACCCCGAGGCGCCCGAAGACCCCGTCGAGGTAGGTCAGGCTGGCGTCGACCAGGACCTGCCACAGCCGGCGGGTCTCGGCTTCGCCGCCCTGGAGGGCCACCACCCGCAGCCGGCTGCGTGCGGCGAAGCCGGGGTCGTCGTCGAAGCACCGGCGGGCGTCACGGTAGAAGTCGCCCAGCTGGCCCACCGACAAGGCGGCCGCCCCGGCAGCCTCGCCGACGTCGACGAGGTGCTCGATGAGCATGCCGAAGGGCGTGCCCCAGTCCCCGACGTGGTTGTGGCGGATCACCTCGTCACCGGCAAAGGTATGCAGGCGAGCAAGAGCGTCACCGATGATCGTCGAGCGCAGGTTGCCGACGTGCATCTCCTTGGCCACGTTGGGAGCGGCGTAGTCGACCACCACCCTCTGGGAGGGCCGCTGCGAGGGGGACCGGGGGACGCCGAGGCGGGGATCGGCGGCCTGGGCCGCCACCAGGCCGGCCAGCCAGGCGTCGTCCAGGGTGACGTTGAGGAATCCGGGCCCGGCCACCTCGATGCGCGCCGCCCACCGGGCGCCCGGCCCGGGGGCATCGACCGGCCCGGTGGCATCGACCGGCCCGGGGGCATCGACCGGCCCGGTGGCATCGACCGGCCCGGTGGCATCGACCGGCCCGGTGGCATCGACCGGCCCGGGGGCATCGATATTCAGGGCGATCGATTCGGCCACCTTCCTCGGATCACCCAGGCCCAGGCGCCGAGCCAGGGCCAGGGCGCCGTTGGCCTGGAAGTCAGCGTGCTCGGAGGGCCTGACCACCGGGTCGGCGCCGGGCTCGACCCGGTCAAAGGCGGGCTGGAGCCGGCTGGCTACCAGGGCCAGGAGCTCAGCCATGGCCCATGGTGCTCGGCTGGCGGATCTACGACGCCGCCGACGCGGCCAGCACGCTCTCCAGGCGGCGCTCGATGTCACCCACCTGGTAGAGGTGGCGGGCCACCGTCTCGGTGAGCCACCGCTCCACCTCGGCGCGCGGGGCGCTGTCGGGCAGGGCCCCCCACAGGTCGAGCAGCCGGTCCTGGACAAGGGAGGCCGAGATGGAGCTCTGGCCGCCCAGCTCCTGGCGCCAAGAGGACACCATGGCCTCCACGGCGCCATTGTCCATGTCCTCCGCCGCGCCCGTGCTCCCCGCCTCGCCCTGGGGGATCGGGGTGTCGCCTGTCCCTGCCGTCTCGTGAGTAGTCCCTGTCACAGGGCACCATCGTAGTGCCCTCGCCAGGCCAAGAGGTCCTGGTTGGGCCTTCGGGCCGCCGCTAGCGTCGGGCCCGGTGGCAGCATGGCACCAGACCGGGCAGATGACCCCGGCCCGGGCACAGCGCCCCGGCCAGCAAGAACGAGGTGACGGATGATCCCCGACGAGGTGCGCCAGGAACGCCTGCAGGGGCTCGAGGAGCTGATCGAGGTGGTGCGCCCGGCCGTCCAGGCCGACGGGGGCGACCTGGTACTGGTCAGCGCCGACGTGGAGACCGGCGTCGTCGAGGTGCAGCTGCGGGGTGCGTGCAGCTCCTGCGCCATCAGCTCGACCACGCTCCAGGCCGGCGTGAGCCGGATCCTCAAGCAGCGCCTGGACTGGATCACCGACGTCGTCGGCAGCCTGGACGACGAGCTGGACCTCGAGACCAGCGCGGCCATGGGCCGCGGCGGCTACACCCCCCTCTAGAGAGCGGCTACACCCCCCTCTAGAGAGCGGCCACACCCCCCCTCTAGAAAGAGGCCGTCCGCCCCGACGGCCAGGTGGCCAACTCCCTACCCGGAGTCGGGTCAGATCGCGGCCCCGAGCCGCCGCCTATGGCTTTCCGCCAACCTTACCTTCCGTCGCCTTCCCTCAACTCCTCAAATCAAGAATCAAGACCCCTCCTTGAAATGGCCGCCCGGAACTGGTAACGTGCTTCTACCGAGCACACGACAAGGCCCCCGGGTGACCGTCCCAGTGACCGCCGGCAGGGTGCCGTAAGCCCACCTCCGCCCTTCCCTTTCCCGGCGGAGGCTCGCGTCTTTCGCCCTCGCACTTCCTTCCCCGCTTCGAGGCGCGCCGGCGCGCGTGAAGAAAGGGGAGTCGCTTTACCTTGCCGTACACTGGCTGTACCTACATACCCGCGCACCGGATTGTCAAGCGCCCGCCGCTGCACCGGGCCAAGCCGGGTCGTATCCGACCGGATCGCATAAGACCGGATCGCATCAGACCGGATCGCCTAAGACAAGGGCGGCGCCTGGTACCGATCGCCGGAGCCTTCGTAGCCACCCTTCCCTTGACCTTCGCCGGCTCGTTCGGCCTGGCCCCCGGCGCCCTGGCCGCCCCTGCCGCTCAGACGGCTGGCCAGGTGGGGGTGGCCGGCCACGCCGCCAGCTACGGCTCGCCTGGCGGGGTGGACCCCGCTGGCACGGTAGGCCTGGCCCGCTCGGCCACCGGGCACGGCTATTGGGTGGTCGGGGCCGACGGGGGGGTGTTCAGCTTCGGCGACGCCACCTTCCACGGGTCGTTGGCGGGGACCTTGCTCAACCAGCCCATCGTGGGCATGGCCGCCACCCCCGACGGCGGGGGCTACTGGCTGGTGGCGGCCGACGGTGGCGTCTTCAACTTCGGAGACGCTTCGTTTTTAGGCTCCACCGGGGCCGAGGCCCTCAACCAGCCCATCGTCGGCATGGCCCCGACCCCGACCGGGCGGGGCTACTGGCTGGTGGCCAGGGACGGCGGGGTGTTCAGCTTCGGCGACGCCACCTTCTTCGGCTCCACCGGTGCCGAGACGCTCAACCAGCCGGTCGTCGGCATGGCCGCCACCCCGACCGGCGGGGGCTACTGGCTGGCCAGCCGGGACGGGGGCATATTCAGCTTCGGCGACGCCACCTTCCAGGGCTCGATCATCTCGCAGCACTCGGCCACCAGTCAAGGTCCGCCCGGCAACACGGTGTCCGCCATCGCCGCCGCGCCTGCCGGCCAGGGCTACTGGCTGGCCGACCAGGGCGGCAGCGTCTACGCCTTCGGCACGGCCTCCTACCAGGGGGGCGTCGGCCCCGAGCCGCCGGGCGCCGCCTTGGTGGGCCTGGCCGCCACCCCTGACGGCCTGGGATACTGGGGGGTAAGCGGGCCGCTGGCTCCCCAACCCCAGACGGTGGCGGCCTCGGCGCCGGCCACCACGCCCCTCGGGACCTTCGTCATCACCTGCTACGACCTCGGGGGGACCACGGCCACCGGTGCGCCGGTGGGGCCAGGAGTGGTCGCCGTCGATCCATCCGTCATACCCCTGGGCAGCCGCATCAGCATCGACGGGGCCGGCGACTGGACTGCCCTCGACACCGGTGGGGCCATCCAGGGCAACCGCCTCGACATATGGGAGCCCTCCGGTGCGGCCTGCGACGAGTGGGGCGTCCAGACCAGGGCCGTGACCCTCTACCGCTAGCGCTAGCGCTAGCCATCCAGGCAACCGTCGGCGGTCACGCCGGATTCGATTCGGCCACGCCCCCGGGCTGGGCTGGGCTACGCCCCGGAAAAGGCCAGGATGCGGTCCCCGCCGGGCACGTACAAGCTCCCACTGGCTGCAGCAAGGGTTGGGAAAGAGCCCACCGGGGTGACTGCCGCCCTCCCTCGGGGGGCACCGGTCGTGGCGTCGTAGCCGGCCAGGCCGCCGCTGCGCTCCACCGTCCACACCACCCCGCCGGCGACGACGGGCGGGCCTGGGTGGGTGCCGGTGGTGTGCCAGGCGACGCTCAGCGCCGGCGCCGGGGACGCCGTGACCGCCACCGCGTACAGGCCGTCGAAGCACGAGACGAATACGAGCCTGCCGGCGACGGCGTCGCCCCCGAAGGCGCCCCCGCACACCGGCGCGGACGCCAGCTGGCCGCCGACACCGCCCAGGTGGTCGCCGGCCAGCAGGTAGCCCACCCCGTCCTTGCCGACCTGCAACACCAGCCCGCCGGCGAGCAGGGCCGGCGAGGTGGATCCGAGGTCCTTGTCAGCCGCGGAAAGTGCGGCGAAGTCCGACGGGGTGAAGCTGTCCTCCACCCCCAGGCTGGCCGACAGGCGCACCACGCTGTCGGAGCCGTCGACGGCGTCGACCGGGGTGCCGTTGCCGGTGGCCACCAGGAGGCTGCCGCCGGCGCCGAGCGCCGCCCCGGGAGGCGACCATATGCCCCCCTCCCGGTCGGTCGGGGTCTCGTAGCTGTACGGCGCGCCACCGCCGGTCACCGGGTAGCCCATGACCCAGCCGTGGTAGTCGGAGCAGTCGCCGAAGAGGCCGCCGTAGGGCACGTAGACCCGGGAGCCGGCGAGGGTCAGGGCGCCCCGCTGCTGCTGGGCGGCGGGGTCAGAGCCGGGCGGGTCGGCCGGGACCTGGGACCGGACCGCACCGCTTCGGAGGTCGAGCGACCACAAGGTGTGGTGCGCGGGCGCGCTGAAGGTGACAACCCACATGGTGCCGGCGCCGGGGTCCGCCACCGGGGTCCCGGTGATGCCCGAGGGGTCGATGTTGCCGCACGGCAGGCTGGCGCCGTCGACCGCCGTGCCCAGGTGGCGGGACCACTGGATCGAGCCGCTGTCCCCGTCGAGGGAGTAGACGGTGTCTGCCTCGGTGGCCACCAGGACCGAGGAGCCCACCACGAGGGGCTGGGCGTAGACCGCCCCGTCCAAGCCCGGCGAGGTCCACCCGGCCCGCAGCGCTCCAGCCGGGGGGGAGCTCGGGTCGACGCCGCTGCGGGCGGCGTCGTGGTCGTAGGTCACCCAGGCCCCCCCGGCCCCCGTCGGTGCCGGCCCGGTCGCTGCCGGCCCGGTCGATGCCGGCCCGGTCGCTGCCGGCCCCGTCTGTGCCGGCCCGGGACGACCCTGCGACGGGCCGCAGCCGGCCAGCAGGCATACCGTCACCACCGCCGCCGTCAGCCTCCGAGCGCGCCTCATCCGACAATCTTGGCGGGTGGGTAGCCTCGTCGCGGTGACCACCCGGTGGCAGGACACGGCGCTCCAGGAGACGGCGCGCTGGGCGCAGGCCGCCCCCCTGGACGAGGTGATGGCGGCGGCGGCGGCCCGCCGGGACGAGGCCTGGGGACGGCGCACGACGTTCTCACCCAAGGTCTTCGTCCCCCTCACCCAGCTGTGCCGGGACCGGTGCGGGTACTGCACGTTTGCCCACGCCCCGGCCCGTGTCGCTGCGCCCTACCTCGAGATCGAACAGGTGCTGGCCATCGCCCGGAGCGGGGCGGCGGCGGGGTGCCACGAGGCGCTCTTTACCCTGGGCGAGCGGCCCGAGGAGCGGTACCCGGCGGCGCGGGAGTGGCTGGCCGCCCGGGGCTGGTCGACCACCGTCGGGTACCTGGTCGCCGCCGCCGGCGCCGTGCGCGACGAGGTGGGCCTCCTCCCCCACGCCAACGCCGGCGCCCTCCACCCCGGCGAGCTGGCCTCGCTGCGACCGGTGGCGGCGTCCCAGGGGATGATGCTCGAGTCCCTGGCCACCGGCCTGGCCGCCCACCGGGGATCGCCCGACAAGGCCCCCGAGCGCCGGCTGGCCACCCTGGAGGCGGCCGGGCGCCTGGCCATCCCCTTCACCACCGGCATCCTGGTGGGCATCGGGGAGGGCTGGGACGACCGGGTGGCCGCCCTGGAGGCCATAGCCGCCAGCCACGCCCGCCACGGCCACGTGCAGGAGGTGATCGTCCAGAACTTCGTGCCCAAGCCGGGGACGGCCATGCACGCCGCACCCCCCTGCCCGCCCGGCGAGTACCTGAGGACGCTGTCCGCCGCCCGCCTGCTCCTCCCCCGCTCGGTCCACCTCCAGGCCCCCCCCAACCTGAGCGACGACTTCGGCGCCCTGCTCGACGCCGGCATCGACGACTGGGGGGGAGTGTCGCCGGTCACCCCCGACCACGTCAACCCCGAGCGGCCGTGGCCGGCGGTCGAGGCACTCCGGGCCGCCACCGAGGGGCGCGGGCACGTGCTGGCCCCCCGCCTCACCGTCTACCCCGAGTTCGCCACCGACCCGGGCCGGTGGCTCGACCCGGCCATGGCCTTCGCCGTGCTGGACCGCTCCGACGCCGAGGGCCTGGGCCGGGGCCCCGAGGCGTGGCACGCGGGGGGTGACGCCCCTCCCCCACTGCTGGTCCCGCCGGCCCGAGCTCCCCGCCCGCTGCCCTCCGGCCCCATCCGGGAGGTTCTCGACGGTGTCCTCGCCGGCCAGGAGGCGGGCATCGCCGAGCTGGTCCTCCTTTTCTCCGCCCGGGGGTTCGAGGTGCCGGCGGTGGCCGAGGTGGCCGACGAGCTGCGGCGCCGGGCCGTGGGCGACACCGTCACCTTCGTGCACAACCGC
The DNA here is from genome assembly GCA_050744105.1 of Acidimicrobiales bacterium. GTDB lineage: Bacteria > Actinomycetota > Acidimicrobiia > Acidimicrobiales > Palsa-688 > JBOGGP01. The sequence continues at coordinate 8,056 of JBOGGP010000024.1, read as the reverse complement.
AACATCAACTACACCAACGTGTGCACGTTCAAGTGCCGGTTCTGCGCCTTCAGCAAGGGCCCGCTGTCGCTCAACCTGCGGGGCGACCCCTACCTGCTGTCGCTCGAGGAGGTCACCGCCAGGGTGGCCGAGGCCGAGGCCCGGGGCGCCACCGAGGTGTGCCTGCAGGGCGGGATCCACCCCCGCTTCGACGGCGACTACTACCTGGAGGTCATCCGGGCGGTGCGGGAGGGGTCGGCCACCATCCACATCCACGGCTTCACCGCCCTGGAGGTTACCGAGGGGGCCCGGCGCCTGGGCCAGCCGCTCGACGCCTACCTGCGCCGGCTGATGGACGCCGGGCTCAAGACGCTGCCCGGCACCGCCGCCGAGATCCTCGACGACGAGATCCGCTCAGTGCTGTGCCCCGACAAGATCAGCACCGAGCAGTGGCTCGACGCCCACCGCGTGGCCCACTCGGTCGGGCTGCGCTCCAACGTGACCATCATGTTCGGCGCCGTCGAGGCGCCCCGGCACTGGGCCCGCCACCTGGTCGTCACCCGCGCCCTGCAGAAGGAGACGGGGGGGTTCACCGAGTTCGTGCCCCTGCCCTTCGTCCACATGGCCACGCCCATCTACCTCCAGCGGCGCAGCCGGCGGGGCCCCACGTTCCGCGAGGCGGTGCTGATGCACGCCGTCGGGCGTATCGCCTACGCCGGCTGGATCGACAACATCCAGGCGTCGTGGGTCAAGCTGGGACCGGCCGCCATCCCCCAGCTGCTGGCCGCCGGCTGCAACGACCTGGGGGGCACGCTCATGGACGAGAACATCTCGCGCGCCGCCGGCGCCGGCCACGGCCAGCTCATGGCGCCCGACGACTTCCGGGCCATCGTGGCCCCGCTGGGCCGGCCGGTCGAGCAGCGCACGACGCTGTACGGCCGGGTCGACCAGCTGGTGCCCTGAGCCGAACTATCCTTCCGGTCGCTAGGTAACCTGCGCCCTGTGGAGGCGGGCTACGACGCCGTGGTGGTCGTCTCCTTCGGCGGACCGGAGGCGCCCGACGACGTCGTTCCCTTCCTGGAGAACGTGCTGCGCGGCCGGGACGTGCCCCGGGCCCGCCTCGACGAGGTGGCCGAGCACTACCGGCTCTTGGGGGGGGTCTCACCGGTCAACTCCTACAACCGGTCCCTCGTCGACGCGCTGAGGGTCGAGCTCAAGTCCCACCAGGTCCCCCTGGCCGTCTACTGGGGCAACCGCAACTGGGAGCCCTACCTGGTCGACGCCGTGGCCCAGATGCGAGGCGACGGGGTGCGGAGGGCCCTGGCCTTCGTCACCTCGGCCTACGGTTCGTACAGCAGCTGCCGCCAGTACCTCGACGACATCGCCGGGGCCGGTGCGGCAGCGGGACCGGGCGCCCCTTCCATCGACAAGCTCCGCCTGTTCTACAACCATCCCGGCTTCGTCGAGGCGTGGATCGAGTCCCTCGGCGTGGCCCTGGGGCGCACGGCCGGTACCACCCAGGCCCCCGCCGTGCTCTTCAGCGCGCACAGCATCCCGGTGTCGATGGCGGTCAACTGCGACTACGTTGCCCAGCTGACCGAGACCGCCCGGCTGGTGGCCGCCGGCGCCGGCGTGGCCCCCGAGCGCTGGCGGCTGGTGTGGCAGAGCCGCTCGGGTCGCCCCGACCAGCCATGGCTCGAGCCCGACGTGGTGGAGGTCATCCGCCAGCTCCCAGGCGGCGCCGAGGCGGTGGTGGTGGCGCCGATCGGCTTCCTCTCGGACAACATCGAGATCCTCTACGACCTCGACACCGTCGCCACCGACGCGGCTGCCCTTCGCCATGTCCGCCTGGAGAGAGCGGCCACGCCTGGGGCCCACCCTCGGCTGGTGGCGATGGTCCGGGAGCTGGTCTGCGAGCGGCTCCGCCCTCCGCCCCCCGGCTCCGGCGCCGGCCGGCTCCCCTCCGGTGACGGCGGGACCGTCCCTGACCGCTGCCGGCCCGGCTGCTGCCTGCCGGCCGGGCGGCCCTGAGCCAAGCCCCCAGGCCCGGAGACCTGACACCGGCCCGGCGGCGGCCCGACGGGGCCTAGCCGCCGGCGGCGGCTCAGGCGGTGGCCACCCGCCGGAACCCCTCGGCCAGGCGTCCCGGCTCCCAGCCGGCGGTGGCGGCGGTGGCGGCGGCCCACTCGCGCATCCAGTCCTCCAGCCGGCCTGAACGGTCGGTCTCCTGGCTCACGTGGCAGCGCAGGGCGGCGATCTTGCGAGCGAAGGTGGCGGTGATGTCCACGAAGACGTCGGGCCGGGCGACCATGATCCACAGCTCGGCGACGGCGTGTGGCTCCCAGCCCTCCTCGGCCAGCTCTGGAAAGGCAAACCGGTTGCGGGAGTCGGGGTACACGGCACACACGGTGGCCTCGCCGGCGGCCAGGTGGTCGGGGTGGGAGGCATGGATCCGGTCCCAGATCCTCTCGGGGCTGGGGCAAACGACGCGCTGGGGCCGGACCCGGCGGATGACCCGGGCCAGGTCCCGGCGCAGCCCCAGGGTGGCCTGCAGGCGCCCGTCGGGATATCCCAACCAGATCACCTCGGCCGCGCCAGTCACGGCGGCGGCGGCCTCCTGCTCGGCCCGCCGGACGCCCGGGATATCAGGCCGAGGCACGGCTGGGTCGAAGCCGCCGGCATCACCGTCGGTCACGACGCAGTAGGTGACCTCGGCGCCGGCGTCGCTCCACGCCGCCACGCTGCCCGCCGCCCCGAAGTCCACGTCGTCGGGATGGGCAGTGACGACCAGGACCCGTCGGATCTCGGCCTGCTCCCCGTCCCCTGCGCCCTCTCCGTCCTCGCCCACTCCCCGACGCTAACAAGCCGGGGCGGTCCTCGGCCGCGGGCGCTGCCTTGGGGCGGGCGCTGCCTTGGGGCGGGCGCTGCCTTGGGGACGGTCGTCACCGGCGGCTACCGTGTCACGCCGGTGCGATGCTCCTCGTGAAGCCACGGTGACGCTGATCTACTCAGCAGTGGCCGTGCTCGTCGTGGCCCAGATCGTGGGCATCTACGCCCTGGTCAGCCACAAGGCCGACGTCGTCTTCGCCTTCTGCGTGGTCACCCTGGTGGTGGCCGCCGCCGCTCTGGCCGGCTACGGGGCGTACACCAAGCTCTACTGAACCCGGGCCTCTGATTCCCGGGCCTCGCCAGTGATCCCGGGCCTCGCCAGTGATCCCGGGCCTCGCCCGCCGGATTTGTGAGGCGGGAGGGTGGCCGCTAGTTTGGCCACCTCCCGTGACGTGTACCGGAACGCGCCTGGCGCGGCCCCCCAGGCAAGGTCCCAGCCGCCCTGGGATCAGACGAGGCGCAGCGGCGGCGATGGCCAGCTGCCTGGTGGCTGGCGCGGTTACGCTGGGCTGGGGGCCGCCGGCGGCCGCGGCCAGCACCGGGGCGACCCCGCCAGATCCGGCCACCCAGTCCGGTCTGTCGGCGCAGGCCCGGGCGCTGGAGGCCCAGGTCCAAAGCTCGGCGTCCGACATCCACCGCCTCACCGCGGCCTACGATCGGGCCAGCCAGCAGGCCGCCGCCCTGGCCCAGCAGGTGGGCGCCGACGACGCCGCGCTGGCCGACCTCCACCAGCGGGTGGGCGCCAGCGTCGCCCTGCTGCGCAAGGACGCCGTCAAGTCCTACACCGGCGAGGCGGGAGCGCCGACCCTGCCCACCGTGGCCACCGCTTCGGCCTCGGTGGTTAGCCAGGAGTACCTTTCGGTGGCCGTCGGATCGGTGGGCGACACGATCGACCAATTCGAGTACCAGCAGCGCCAGCTGGCCGACGCCGAGGCGTCCGGCCACGCCGAGGCCGTGGCCGAGGCCCGAGCCGTGGCCGCGGCCGGCGCCGCCCGCCAGCAGGCCGTCCAGCAGGCGGCCGGCGAGCAGGCCCTGCTCGACGCCGACCAGGCCCAGCTGGCCCAGCTTCAACGGTCCGCAGGCGCAGCCGGCATAGGCACGGGCGCCCAGGGCTTCCCCGTGGGCGCAGGGGTGGTCAAGGCCGTCAACGGCGCCCTCGCCCCCGGCGCCCTGGCTCCCGGCGCCTCCCCGTCCGCCGGCGCCCCCCCCCGGCCGGCCCCGGCCCGGAGCGCCCCGACAGCCGGCGCACCCCGGCCGGCCTCCCCGGACCAACCAGCCCCCGTCCAGCCGGCGCCACCGGTCCAGCCGGTCCAGCCGGTCCAGCCGGTCCAGCCGGCGCTAGCGGTCCAGCCGGTGGCCGGTGCCGGGCCAGACCTGGCGGTGGTGGTCTCCCTGCCACCGGCCGGCGGGGTGTGGCTCGAGCTGCGGCTCTGCGAGTCTGGCGACGACTACCAGTCAGACACCGGCAACGGCTTCTACGGGGCGTACCAGTTTTCGGCAGGGACCTGGTCCGGCCTCGGGTACCCGGGCCGGCCCGACCAGGAGCCACCGGCCATGCAGGACCAGGCGGCCATGGCGCTGCAGGCCCGTAGCGGTTGGAGCCAGTGGCCCACCTGCTCCGCCCTGCTTGGCCTGCGCTGAGCGACCGCGGCGGTACGCTTCGCAGCGTGGAGGAGCTAGCCCGATTCCGTTGCCCGCGCTGTGACCAGGCCGTCGAGGAGCGCTTCTACGGCCCCTGCCGAGCCTGCCGGATGACCTTGGCCCCTGCGGCCTCGCCGCCGGCGTCGACCTCGGGGCCGACCCTGCCTTCGGGGCCGCAACTGCCTCCTGGCCCCGCCGGCGGGCGCTACGAGCCCAAGGCCCACGTGGTCCCCAACCACGTGGCCACCAAAGACTGAAGCGACGGGTCTCGATGCCCGACAGGTTCACCCTGTCGCTCGGCGGCCTGCAGGTGCTGTGGTCGGCGCCCTCCCCCGACGCCACCGACGCCACCCACCCCGCCGAGCTGGTGCTGGTGGGTGACCTCGACAACCTGAGCGTCCCGGTCCTGCGCGAGGCGCTCGACGCCATCTACAGCTCCGTGTGCTTCGACATCCGCCTCGACCTGGCTGGCCTGGAGTTCACCGACTCCAGCGGGCTCGGGGCCATGGTCGGTGCCTGGCGTCGCTGCCAGCGCGAGGGAGGGTCCCTGACCGTGACCAACCCCTCGCCGCCCGTGCGCCGGCTGATGGACATGACCGGCATCTCCAAGCTGCTGCTGGCCGCCGGGTAGGCGGACCGTGTCGGGCGAGTCGCTGGTCGGGGCACTGGGCCGGGTGACCGTGTCGATCCCCCTGGGAGGTCCCGGCGAGGTGTTGCTGGCCGTCCGGGGAGGCGCCGAGGCCTACGCCGCCTGGTGCGACGAGGTGGTCCCCCGCCACGCCCAGGTGCTGGTGATCGGCCAGCTCTCGGGCCGCAGCGTGCAGGTTACGCCCTTTTCCGGCCCGTCCCAACCCCGCCCGGGCCCGGGTCACGGCCCGGAGGAGGCCTGACATGTTCTTCTGGCACGTACCCGCGCCCAACGAGGCGCTCCTCATCTCAGGGTCCAAGCACCGGGACCCCAGTGGGCCCAGCTTCCGGATCGTGGTGGGCCACGGCGCCTTTGTCGTGCCGGTCAAGCAGAAGGCGCGGATCCTCTCGCTGGCGCTGCGCGAGGCTGAGATCGTCGAGGAGTGCGTCACCAAGCAGGGCATCCGCCTCCAGGTCCGCGCCGTCAGCGTGTTCAAGGTTGGGGACGACCAGCAGTCGGTCGCCAACGCCGCCCGCCGCTTCCTGTCGGAGCAGGACCGCGTCGAGGCCCTGATGGGCCGGGTGATCGCCGGCCACCTCCGTTCCACCGTGGGCGCGCTGACCGTGGAGGAGATCATCCGGGAGCGCGACCGCCTGGCCCAGGAGATCGTCGACGCCAGCCACACCGAGATGGAGAAGCTGGGCCTGGTGATCGACAGCTTCCAGATCCAAGAGGTCGAGGACTCGTCGGGCTACATCGACAACCTGGCCGCGCCCCACGCCGCCGCCGTGGCCAGCGCCGCCCGGATCGCCGCCGCCCAGGCCGACCAGGCCGCCACTCAGCGGGAGCAGGAGGCGGCCAGGAACAAGGCCGAGTACGCCCGGCTGACCAGCGTGGCCGAGGCCGGCTTCAAGGCGGAGACGGACCACGCCCAGGCCGAGGCCTCCCAAGCCGGACCGCTGGCCCAGGCCCGGGCGTCGCAGAGGGTGATCCAGGAGCAGACCGCCCTGGCCGAGCGGGAGGCCGAGCTGGCCGCCCAGCGCCTGGTGGCACAGGTCGAGAGGCCGGCCGACGCCGAGGCCTACCGCCAGCGGAAGCTGGCCGAGGCCGAGCGCGACGCCATGAGGCTGCGGGCCGAGGGGCTCTCCGGCGGCAACCAGGGCCTGATCGCCGCCAACCGCATCGTCGAGCAGCTACCCGACCTGGTGGAAGGAGCGGCCAGCGCCCTGGTCGGGTCGCATCTGGTGGTGCTCAACGGCAGCGAGGGGGTGGGCCAGATGCTCGCCGGGATAGCCGGCCAGGGAATGGCCATCCTGGACGCGCTGCGCCAGGGCCTTGGCCCGGAGACGGCGTCAGCTCCCGCAGGCCAGGACAAACCACACCCGCTTGCCGGTGCGGGTGGGCTCGACGCCCCATGACTGGGAGTAGTGCTCGACGAAAAACAGGCCGCGCCCGCTCTGAGCCTCGGGGGCAGCGACCACCGGATGAGGCAGCACCGCGCTGGCGTCGGAGACGCTGACCCTCACCTGGCCGCCCGGGGTCAGGACCACGTCTACCTCGAAGGGGGTTCCAGCGTGGCGGATGGCGTTGGTGACGAGCTCGCTGGTGAGCAGCAGCGCCACCTCTCGGTCGACCGGGGCGTCGGCCAGGCGCTCGAGCACGAAGCTGCGGGCCTGGGGGATGCTCGCCAGCACGGGGTCGAATGTCGCCGGTGGAGCCACCGGCACCCGCAGCCCAGTCACTCCGACGAGGCTACGCGCCCCACCGGCCCTCTGGCGCCCGGCCACCGGGCCAGCGGTCGTCGAGGACCCCGGGCACCGGGGAACGACCGGCGGCCCCGTCGCTGCCAGCCGGGCCGCAAAGCGACCGGACGGCCAGGGACGCCAGTGACAGCGAGGTCAGGATCCGCGGCCCGGAGCCGCCGGAGCCGCCCCCGGCCTGCCCGGCCGCCAGCTCGTCCACGAAGGCCCGGCCCCGGGCCAGGGCGGGGCTGTGCGGAGCCAGCCAGGAGGCCACGGCGTCGGCCGCCGGCCGCCCGGGCGTGGCCCGCAGGGCGGCGACCGCCACTCCCCGCCGCCAGCCGGCCAGGTCGTCGAGCAGTGAAAGCGCCAGCCACCGGGCCCAGCGGACGGTCGGTGGCACGGACCCGAGGGCGCCGGCCAGGGCCGGGCAGCCGGCCAGGGAGTCCACCGCCTCGAGGGCGGCCACCGCCTCGGCGACCGAGCGCCCGCCTGCCCGGCTGACCACGCCGACGTCGACCACCCCGACGCCGCCCAGCCACCGCCCGATGGCGGCCTCCAGTGCCGCCCCCGGGCCCGTGCCCGCCCCGGCTCCGGGCCCGGCGGTGCCCACCACGGCGCCGTCCGCCACCGCGCCGTCCGCCAGCGCGGCGACCACCGGGCGGTCGGCGGCGATGCGGGCCGACGGCCCGAGCACGGCTTGGCCCCCGACGCCTCCTGGCGCCGGGGTCTCCACCAGGTAGGCCCGGGCCACCGCCACCACGGCGCCCGCCAGGCCGGCATGGAGCTCGGCCTCGGTGTCGGCGGAGAGCGAGGGCGCCGCCTCCTCGAGGACGGCAAGCATCCGCGCCCCGCCCAGCACCTGCCACGCCGTCCACCAGCAGGCCACCACCTCGGCCAGTGGTCGCCCGGCCTCCGCCGACGCCTCGTGGGCCCACTTGATCCCCATCTGATCGACGATGGTCCCGGCCAGAGCGGTGGCCACCAGCTCCCGATACAGGCGGTGACGGCCGACCAGGTCGGCGAAGGCCTGTCCCACCCGGGCCGGGAAGTACCCGTTGGCCAGCTCGGCCAGGGACGGGTCCTCGGGAAGTGAGGAGCCCAGTATCGAGGCGACCAGGTCCGACTTGGCGTAGGCCAGGAGCACCGCCAGCTCCGGCCGGACGAGCCCGGCCCCGGC
>JBOGGP010000023.1:0-16479 GCA_050744105.1 Acidimicrobiales bacterium | reverse complement strand
GCTCAGAGGGCCGCTCGGGCCCAGGCCCCCCGCTCAGAGGGCCGCTCGGGCCCAGGCCCCCCGCTCAGAGGGCCGCTCGGGCCCAGGCTTCGATCTCGACCCGGGCGCCCATGGGCAGGCCGGCGACACCGACTGCGCTGCGGGCCGGCCGGTGCGTACCGAAGGCTTCCACATAGGCCTCGTTGACCGCGGCGAAGTCGCCCATGTCAGCCAGGAACAACGTAGTCTTGACCACGTCCCCCAGGGTGGCCCCCTCGCCAGCCAGCAGCCCCCGCATGTTGGAGATGGCCTGGGTCAACTCGGCGGCGGCGCCGCCGCCGACCAGCCGGCCGTCGCCGTCGACGCCGAGCTGGCCGGACACCACCAGCCACCCCCCGGAGGCGACCAGGGGGCTGTAGGGCCCGAGCGGCCTGTTCAGCTGAAGGACTGGCCGCAGCCGCAGGTGCGGCTGGCGTTGGGGTTGTTGATGCTGAACCCGGCGCCCTGGAGGCCGTCCTTGTAGTCGAGGGTGGCCCCGGTCAGCAGTGCGGCGCTGGCCGGGTCGACCGCCACGGTCACCGTACCCCGGGTCACCTTGACGTCGTCGTCGGCGATGTCGCTGTCGAAGAACATCTCGTAGCTGTAGCCCGAGCAGCCGCCCGGCCGTACTGCCACCCGCAGGGCCAACTCCGGATTGCCCTCCTGGACCAGGAGCTCGGCCACCTTGGTCGCGGCCGTGTCGGTGAGGGTGATCGGGGCGCTGGTCCGGACTGTTATCGGCGTGGTGATCGCAGTGGTGGCAGTGGTGGTGGTGCTCATGGCGGCCTCCTGGATTCGGGCTGTTGCCATCCTACCGACTTTACGGCTGGGCTCGGGCGGCGTTGGTCGCGGCGCCGGCGTCCCGCCGTGGGCGAACCGACCACGGGCCCCGGCACTTGGTCGACCTCAGTGTACGGCCAGCTCGACCCGGCACGGGTCCTCGTCGACCAGGGTGGCAAAGGTGCGCAGCTCGACGGGGCTGGGCCCGCCGGCCCCGCCGGCCGGTTCTGGGCCGAGCAATCCCTCGGTCAGGCCCCGGTGCAGCTGGCAGACCACGTCGGGGAAGGCCACCGCCAGTTCCCTGAAGGGGCAGCTGCAGAACGAGACCGTCGTCAGGTCGTCCCCCGCGCCCGCCGGTGCGCGCTCGACAACCGGGTCGAAGCCGAGGTTGGCCAGCTGGTCGACCATGCCGCGCAGCCGGGTCGGCCCGTCGCCGGCGGGCCGGAGGCGATCCGAGCCCTGGGCCCGGCCTACCGCCCGCAGCTCGTCGGGGCCCAGCCCACCGCGCGCCGCCACGTCGGCCAGGAGGTGGGCGAGGAGGCGCAGGCCCACCGGCTCTGCTGCGGTGGACGGGGGGGCGGCGCCGACAGACCACCGGTGGTGGGGCCGGCCCACGGTCCCCCGGCCGCCCACGGTGCGGTCGACCAGGCCCACCTCCCGCAGCTGGTCGAGGTGGGGGCGCAGCGTGTTGGGATGGAGCCCGAGACGCTCGGCCAGCTCGGCGGTGGACCTCGACGCCGGCGCTCGTGACAGGTCCAGGTAGATCCGGTAGCGGGTGCTTTCGCCGAGAGCCTTGAACATGCCGTAGCGGTCCACCGGCATGGAGACTACCCGGCCCGATACCGTGAGGGGGTGGCCGAGTTGAGCGCCGACGCCGTGCGCAACGCCCTGCTCGGGGTGATGGATCCCGAGCTGGGCGACAACGTGGTGGATCTCGGGATGTACCAGGGCGCTGACATCGACCCGGTCACCGGCGCAGTGACAGTGCACGTCGCCCTCACCACGGCGGCCTGCCCACTGCGGGGCCAGATCGACCGCGACGTCACGGCCCGGGTGTCCGGCCTGCCCGGGGCGGGCCCGGTGAGGGTGGTCACCTCCGAGATGGGACGGGAGCAAAAGCAGTCGCTGATGGCCCGAGCCCGCTTGAACGCCAGCCGGCAGGCCCGCCCGACCGAGGTCCCAGGCCGGACGCGGGTCCTGGCCATCTCCTCGGGCAAGGGGGGGGTGGGCAAGTCGTCGGTGACGGTAAACCTGGCCGCCGGCCTGGCCGCCCGGGGCCTGGTGGTCGGAGTGCTCGACGCCGACATCGCCGGGTTCTCGGTGCCCCGCATGCTCGGCATGGGCGGCTCCCTTCGAGCCACTCGCGGCGCCGGCGATCGGCCCCGGATGGATCCCCTGGTCAAGAGGTTCGGGCGGGGCGAGGTCCGGGTGCTGTCGATGGGCTTCCTCTCGCCCGAGGACGAGGCCATCATGTGGCGGGGCCTGATGCTCAACCGGGCCCTCCAGCACTTCCTGGAGGACTCCGCCTGGGGCGACCTCGACTACCTGCTGGTGGACATGCCCCCCGGCACCGGCGATGTCCAGATGGGCCTGGCCCGGATGCTTCCACGGGCTGAGATGGTCATCGTGACGACGCCCGCCCTGTCGGCCCAGAAGGTGGCGGTGCGGGCCGCCGACATGGCCCGGAAGGGCCACCTGCGGGTGGTCGGGGTGGTCGAGAACATGGCCGGCTTCACCTGTGCCCACGGTGAGCGCTACGACCTGTTCGGCTCGGGAGGCGGCGACCGCCTGGCCGCCGAGGTGGGCACCACCGTCCTCGGCCGCATCCCGATCGAGGCCGGGGTCTCGGCCGGTGCCGACGGGGGAGAGCCGGTGGTGCTGGGCGACGGGCCGGCGGCAGCTGCGTTCTCCGCCCTGGTCGACGCCGTGACGGAGGTGGCACCCGTGGTGGAGATGGCGGGATGCTCGGCTCGCCTCCTCGACGTGGTCGAGGCGGCTCTAGGCCCGGCCACCGCCTAAGGCGCCGGGGGTGCTGGCCCTGCGCGGCCCCCGGCGCAGGGGACGAGTACCCTGAGCCGGTGACCGATGGCGTCCCTCGCGACCCGGATCGACAGCAGGTGCCGGCGCAGCGCCCAGCGGGTGGGGGGGATCCCCGGCCCACCCGAGCGGTCCCGGTCGCTGGCACCGTCCGCCGCCCGGAGGCACCGGCGGGCACCGTCCGCCCCTCGGGGCCACCGGCGGAGACCGTCCGCCCCCCGGGGCCACCGGCGGAGACCGTCCGCCCCCCGGGGCCACCGGCCGCGGGCACCGTCCGCCCCTCGGGGCCGCCGGCCGCGGGCACCGTCCGCTCCTCGGGGCCGCCGGCCGCGGGCACCGTCCGCCCCTCGGGGCCACCGGCGGAGACCGTCCGCCCCCCCGGGCCGCCGGCCGCGGGCACCGTCCGCCCCCCCGGGCCGCCGGCCACCGCAGCGGGGCGTGACCCGGGTCCCGGCGACCTGGCGAGCGCCTTGGCTCGGGACGGAGCGGGACGGTCCGGGACGGAGCCGGACGGCCGCGCCTCGGCTCGACTGCGGGCTGGCGCGGCGGGCAACGGCGACGGCAGGACGGCGACCAGTGCCGACCCGCCGGCCCCGCCTGCTCGTGCCTACGACCTGGCCGGTGAGTACGCGACCAGGGGGGCGATCGACCCGTGGAGCAACCAGACGCCCCGGCCGGGGGGCGCCGGCCGCTCCGGCGGTGCCGCGCCGCCGGCGCCGCCCGCGCCGCCCTGGCAGCCCCGCACGGTGGGCGGGCGCAGCGCCGACGCCTCCTCGGACCGGTCGCCGATCCGCTACCGGGTCTTTCCCAGGTCGCTGCTCGGCATCACCGCCATGATCCTCTCTTTGTCGGTGGGGGCGGCCTTCAGCGGCGTGGTCCTCTTCTCCTACTACCAGTACAAGCTGGACCAGACCAACACCAACGTCAACTCGCTGGTCAAGGGGTACGGCAGCCAGTTCAAGAACGCCGAGCACCAGCTCCAGGCGGCGGCCAACCTCGACAAAAACCAGATCACCAACCTGCTGGGGCCGTTCCAAAAGCTGGCGGCCCAGGGCGATGTCCTGGCCCAGCTGGTGAAGTCAGCCGGACCGTCGGTGTACCTGGTGGTCACGACGGACCAGGCCGGCCAGCCATCGGTCGGGTCGGCCTTCGTGGTGGCCTCGACCAGCAGCCAGTCGCTGCTGCTGACCTCGTACACCACCGTGCAGGCGGCGACACAGACCCCCGCTCCCCAGGTCCAGGTCCAGCAGGGCACGGCTAGGACAACGGTCACGTTGCGCACGTGGGACCAGGCCAACGACCTGGCCCTGATCGTCCTCAACCAGGGCAACCTTCCCGTCCTCCACGCCGCCCCGGCCAGCCCGGCGCCCTCCATCGGTGAGAGGGTCTTCGCCCTCTCCGGCCTGGGCGCGGCCGGCGGCTCCATCAGCCAGGGGGCGGTGACCGAGGTCTCGGCCGACGGAATGGAGCACAACACCCCGGTCAACGCCTCGTACCAGGGGGGACCCCTGCTCGACTCCTCTGGGAAGGTGGTCGGGGTGACTTCGCTCACCTACTCCCCGCTCAACTTCCCGGTCAGCGGTGTCTACTTTTCACCGCTCCTCCAGGCTGCCTGCCAGAAGGTGCTCAGCTGTCCCGGAGGCAGCATCTCCTCCAGCAGCTAGGCCGGCGAGCGGGCACCCTCACTCGGTCATCGCCGCCGGCCCGACCGAGGACTTGGACGACCACCATTGTGCACCAAGGTACCGCTAAGGGGTACCGTAGTGCACAAGCCGCATCCCGGTCGGCCCGACCCACGGCGTCTCCCGGCGCCAGGACCACAGCCTGCAACCTGCTTGTCCCGCACAAGCTAGGGAGGACCACAGCCCTGCAACCTGCTTGTCCCGCACAGGCTAGGGAGGACCACAGCCCTGTAACCTGCTTGTCCCGCACAAGCTAGGGGCCGAACAGGCCAAGGGTGGTCGTCGTGGTGGTCCCACCCGGCGGTTGTGGGCCGACTCCGGGGGGGAATCCCAGGCCGGGCAGCGCGGTGGTGGTCGTCGTGGTGGCCGACGAGGGCGGGAAGGGGATGTAGGCCGGCGGGGGCGGCACCGTGTAAGGACCGCCGGGAGGCACTGTCTGGGGAGGCTGGGCGGCGCCGGCCTCGATGTGGGGGACGGTGGTCGTGGTGTCGGACAGCGGGGCGGCCGGCATGATGGGCGCCGGCTGGTTGAACTGGGTGGCGGGGACGCCGGCCAGGGCCTGGTTCATGAAGTTCCGCCAGGTGGGCGCCGAGTAGCTGGCGCCGAAGACCTTGGTGTCGCCCTTGTAGTTGATGGTGGCGGCCTGGCTGGCGGCGTTGCCCATCCACACCGCCGTCGACAGGGTGGGGGTGTAGCCCACGAACCAGGCGTTGGTGTAGTTGCTGGCCGTCCCCGTCTTGCCCGCCGCCGGCCGGTCCAGGCCCAGGCCGCCGGCCGTCCCTCCGGGCCCGAGCACCCCCTGGAGGACGTTGGTCACGTTGTCGGCCACGTTGGCCGGCAGCACCGTGGTAGTGCGCGGCGGGGTGCGCAGGTTGTCGACCAGGATCTTGTCGTTGGGGTTGACGATCTCGAGGATCGGGGTGGCCGGCGCCCGCCGGCCGTGGTCGGCGAAGACCCCGTAGGCCGAGGCCATGTCGAGGGGGGACACGTCGACCTCCCCGAGGGCGTAGGGCGCGCAGAAGGGCTGGACCCGGGGGTCGTAGAAGGCCGACGTGATGCCCATGGCCCTGGCCGTGGCTGCTACCCCCGGGCAGCCCACCTTCTCGGCCAGCTGGGCGAAGACGGTATTGACCGAAGCCACCGTGGCTGTGCGCAGGCTGATGGGATAGCCGCCCTGGCCCTCGTCGTTGTGGATGAGGCAGTCCTGCTTGGAGCCAGGCTTGCAACCGGGGATGGGCAGCACCCCTGGAGCGGGGAACACGGTCTCGGGGGAGATCCCCTGCTCGAGAGCGGTGGCGAGCACGAACGGCTTCCACGCCGAGCCCGGCTGGCGGCCCGACCCGCCGCCGGTCGGCACGGCTTGCGACCAGCAGCTCGACTTGGTCTGGGCGGTGTCCTGCAGGGTCTTGTCCAGGGCGGTGGTGCCCCCGTAGTCGCACCCGCCCAGGGCCAGGTTGACCTCGCCGTAGAGGCCGTTGCCCCCCCGGGCCCGGCCGCCCACCATGGCCTCCACGAAGCCGGTCTGGGGTTGGACGGCCACCAGCGCCATCTCCAGGGGATCGGTGGTGCCGGCCAGGGTGGCCCCCACGGCGGCGTCGGCGTCGGCCTGGATGGCGGGGTCCAGCGTGGTCTGGACCCGCAGGCCCCCGCCGTAGACCACAGAAGGCGGGTAGTGCTCCAGCAGCCACTGGGTGACGTAGGAGACGAAGCTCGGGTACTTGGTGGGGGTGGAGGAGGGTCCGTAGACGAGCGTCGTTCCCGGCGCCGGCGGCCCGGTGGTGGCCAGCGCCAGCGTCGACTCGGTGGCCTGGGAGAACTGGGCCTGGGTGATGTAGCCCTGCTGGAGCATCTCGTTGAGCACAAGCTCGCGGCTGGACTCCGCCGCCGCCAGGTGCTCCCGGGGGGCTCGGCTGCTCGGGGCCGGGATGAGCCCGGCCAGGGTGGCCGCCTGCGACAGGTTGAGGTCCTGCACCGGGACCCGGAAGTAGTCCTCGGCGGCGGCGCCGATGCCGTAGCTGCCGTCGCCGAAGTAGATGATCGTCAGGTAGTGGTACAAGATGTCGTCCTTGCTGGCCTGGCGGTCCAGCTGGCTGGCCAGGATGGCCTCCCGCACCTTGTTGTAGACGGTGCGGTGGACGTCGCCGTAGGCCAGCTTGACGTACTGCTCGGTGATGGTCGACGCCCCCTGCACCGGGGCGTTGCTCTGGATGTCGGCCAGGGCGGCGCGCACGATGCCCCGGGGGTCGACCCCGCCCTCCTTGTAGAAGTTTCGGTCCTCGTCGGAGACCACCGCCTCCTTGAGGACGGTGGGGACCTGGCTCTGGGCCACCGGGATGTTTTGGTCGTACTGCTGCAGGGTGGCGATGGGGCTGCCGTTGCGGTCGTAGACCGTGGTGGGCAGGCCCGTGGGGACGGCCGCCTTGGCCACCGGGATGCTGGCCGGCAGGGGCAGCAGCACCAGGCATGTCAGGAAGGTGACGCCGGCGACTATCGGTACCCCGATGACGGTGACCAGGGCCAGCCAGACCGAACTGAACAGGTACTTCAGTATGCGCAATGGATAATTCATCTCGTACAAGAGCATCGCGCGCCCCCACCCGCGCCGCCGACCGGCCTGAGATGTGGCTGAGGAGGGAACTTGGCGGTCCCCACCGGTGTTGTCGCCTTCGATGTCCCCGCGCACCCGACACGACTCCAGCCCGGCGAAGTCCGGCCCGCCCCGGTCCATGCCGCCCAAGCCGCCGCCGCCGCCCCCGCCCCCCCGCTGGAGGCTGTGGCTGATCCTGGCCGGCGTCGTGGTATCGCTGGTCCTGCTGTCCCGACCGTCGATGTCTTCGGTGTCGTCCAAGAGCCTCAACTTCTCCCAGTTCAACGCTGACGTGACCGGTGGCAAGGTGGCCACTGCCACCATCGACCAGAACGGGGCGGTCAGTGGCAAGCTGACCTCGGGCCACCGCTACACCAGCCAGATCCCCACTGCCCTGTCCGACAACACCCTCAACGCCCAGCTGCTGGAGCACAAGGTCCAGGTCACGGCGACCAACTCGTCGGGCAGCTTCTCGCTGTGGACCCTGGTCGTCGACTTCCTCCCCCTGGTGCTCTTCGTCGGCTTCTTCGTCTGGATCGGCCGGCGCAGCCAGAAGGCCCTGACCGGGCCGGGGGGCCTGATGGGGATCGGCCGGTCCAAGGCCAAGGTCTACGACGAGGAGCGCCCCACCACCCGCTTCGACGACGTGGCCGGCTACTCGGGGGCCAAGGCCGAGGTCCAGGAGGTCGTCGACTTCCTCAAGTACCCCGAGCGCTACCACAAGGCCGGCGCCGTCGGCCCCAAGGGCGTGCTCATGGTCGGACCCCCGGGGACGGGCAAGACCCTCATGGCCCGGGCCGTGGCCGGCGAGGCCGAGGTGCCGTTCCTGGCCCTGACCGGGTCGAGCTTCGTGGAGATGTTCGTGGGGGTCGGGGCGTCGCGGGTGCGCGACCTGTTCAACGACGCCCGCAAGAGGGCGCCGGCCATCGTCTTCATCGACGAGATCGACGCCATCGGCGGCAAGCGGGGCGCCGGCCACATGGCCACCAACGACGAGCGCGAGCAGACGCTCAACCAGCTGCTGGCTGAGATGGACGGGTTCGACCCGGCCACCGGGGTGGTGATCATCGCCGCCACAAACCGCCCCGAGTCCCTGGACCCGGCCCTCCTGCGCCCTGGCCGCTTCGACCGCAACGTGGAGATCGGCCTGCCCAACCAGGCCGAGCGCCGAGCAATCCTCGGTGTCCACTCCGCCGGCAAGCGCCTGGCCCCCGACGTCGACCTGGGGGCGGTGGCCCGCGGCACGCCGGGGTTCTCGGGGGCCGACCTGGCCAACCTGGTCAACGAGGCGGCTATTATTGCTGTGCGCAACGACCGCTCGGTGCTGCAGTTCAGCGACTTCGACACGGCCCGGGACCGCCTGCTCATCGGCAGGCGGGAGCACTCCAACGCCCTGCTCGGCGACGAGCAGCGCAGCGTCGCCGTGCACGAGACGGGCCACGCCCTGGTCGCCGCTCTCTCCCCCCACGCCGACCCGGTGGCCAAGGTGACGATCCTGCCCGCCGGCCAGGCCCTCGGCGTCACCGAGCAGCTCCCGGCCGACGAGCGCCACCTCTACCCCGAGAGCTACCTGCGTGACAGCCTGGCCGTGCGCCTGGGTGGCCGGGCGGCCGAGATCCTGGTCCTCGGTGAGGCCTCCACGGGGGCGGCCAACGACCTGGCCGGGGCCACCCAGCTGGCCACCCGCATGGTGCGCGAGTGGGGTCTGTCACCCCGGGTCGGACCCGTCGGCTTCACTACCGACGGGCCCAGCTACCTGGGCGAGAGCGGGTTCGGCGCCCGCCCGTACGCCGAGGACACCCAGCGGGTGATCGACGAGGAGGTGGCCCGCCTCCTGCGCGAGGCCGAGGCCCGGGCCACCGAGCTGCTGTCGGCCCACCGGCCGGCAATGGACCGCATCGTGGCCCTGCTCATCGAGAAGGAGGTCATCGACGGCGAGGACCTGATCGGCGCCATCCACGCCACCCACGCCGGCCGGGCACCGGCTCCGGCACCTCCCGCCCCCCCGGTGGTACCAGCACAGCGAACGTAGGCTCCCCGGATGCGCCCGCCGTCGGTCGACGCCCTGGCTCGCAGCCTGGCCCCCACCGGCCTGCCCCATCCCCTTCTGGTGGACGTGGCCCGGGCCGCCATCGCCGGCGGTGAGCCGGAGTCGGCCCTGGCCCGGGCTGAGGGGGTGGCCGCCACCCTTCTCCAGCCCGTGGTCAACGCCACCGGGGTGTTATTGCACACCAACCTGGGCCGGGCCCCGCTCCCCCTTTCCCCTCCTCCCCGTGCAGTGAGGTACTCGAACCTGGAGCTGGACCTGGCAGCTGGGCGGCGCGGCTCACGCCAGGAGCGCGCCGGGGGGCTGCTGGCTAGGGCCGCCGGCGCCGAATCCGCCCTGGTGGTCAACAACGGGGCGGCCGCCGTCCTGCTCTGCCTCACCGTGCTGGCCGCCGGGCGCCAGGCGGTGGTGAGCCGGGGGGAGCTGGTCGAGATCGGCGGCGGCTTCCGCATCCCCGAGGTGATGGCCGCATCCGGCGCCCGCCTGGTCGAGGTGGGCACCACCAACCGCACCCGGCTGTCGGACTACGCCGGCGCCATCGGCGAGGACAGCGCGGTGATCCTCAAGGTCCACCCCTCCAACTACCGCATGAGCGGGTTCACCGAGTCGGTGGGCGTCGCTCAGCTGGCCGCCCTCGGCGTGCCGGTGGTGGCCGACCTGGGCTCAGGCCTGCTCGACGCCGCCTGCCCGTGGCTGGCCGGCGGGCCACCGGCGTGGCTGCGCCATGAGCCCGCCGCCCGCCAGACGCTGCGGGCCGGCGCCGCCGTGGTCACCTTCTCGGGGGACAAGCTGCTCGGCGGCCCCCAGGCCGGCATCGTCGCCGGCCGGGCCGACCTGGTGGCCCGCTGCGCCCGCCACCCCCTGGCCCGGGCCATGCGCCCCGGGGGCCTGGTCCTCGCCGCCCTCCAGGAGGTGACCCTGGCCTACCTGCGGGGCGACGCCACCTCAATACCCCTCTGGGAGATGGCCACCCGCCCGCTTGCCTCCCTGCGGGCCCGGGCCGCCGCACTCGGGGCCGGCGCGGTGAGGGAGGTGGCGAGCGTGGTGGGGGGTGGCTCGCTGCCGGGAGTCGAGATCCCCTCGGCCGGCGTGACCCTGGCCGGCGACCGCACCGCCGCCCTCCGCGCCTTCGACCCCCCCGTCCTGGCCCGGGTCCACGACGGTGACACCGTGGTCGACCTGCGCACCGTCGACCCGGCCGACGACGAGATCCTGGCCCGGGCCCTGGCGGCGACGGCCGGCGCGGGGGCGCCGGGGGGACCGGCCGGCGTGGGGGCGTCGGGGGGACCGGCCGGCAACCGGGCGTCGGGGGGACCGGCCGGCGTGGGGGCGTCGGGGGGACCGGCCGGCGTGGGGGCGTCGAGCGGGGCGGCCGTCAACCGGGCGTCGGGGGGGGCGGGCGGAGCCTGATGCACGTCGTCGCCACCGCCGGGCACGTCGACCACGGCAAGTCGACGTTGGTTCTCGGCCTGAGCGGGACCGACCCCGACCGATGGGCCGAGGAGAAGGAGCGGGGACTGACCATCGACCTCGGCTTCGCCCACCTCCAGCTGCCGTCGGGCCGGGAGGTGGCCCTGGTCGACGTCCCCGGCCACGTGCGCTTCCTGCGCAACATGCTGGCCGGCGTGGGGGCGGTGGACGCCGCCTTGTTTGTGGTGGCGGCGACCGAGGGCTGGAAGCCGCAGTCCGAGGAGCACCTGCGCATCCTCGAACTGCTCGGCGTCACCCGCGCCGTGGTGGCCCTCACCAAGGTGGACCTGGTCGACGAGGACACCCTGACCCTGGCCCAGCTGGAGGTGGACGAGCGCCTGTCGACCAGCGCCCTGGCCGGCGCCGAGGTGGTCGGGGTGGCGGCGCCGGCCGGCGCCGGCCTCGGCGAGCTGCGGGCCGCCCTGGACCGGCTTCTGGCCTCGACCCCGACCTCGGCCGACCGGGGGCGACCCCGGCTGTGGGTGGACCGGTCGTTCGTGGCCCGGGGGTCTGGCACCGTGGTGACGGGGACCCTGGCCGGCGGCTGCCTCGCCGTCGACGACGAGCTCGAGGTGGTGGGCCCGGGGGCAGCGGCGGCTGGCACCGGCCCCCAGCGGGGACCCCGGGCCCGGGGCGGACGGCTGCGGGTCCGGGCCCTCCAGACCCACGGCACCGACCGGGCGACGGTGGGGCCGGGACGGCGGGTAGCGGTCAACCTGAGCGGCGCCGGCCACGGCGACCTGGTACGGGGCGACGCCCTGGTCCGGCCCGGCCAGTGGCACGTCACCCGCCGGGTCGACGTCTCCCTGCGGGTCCTCGACAGCCTGGACCACCCCGTCTCCCGCCGGGGCGCCTACCAGGTGTACCTGGGCAGCGGTGAGCACGCCGTGCGGCTGCGGATCCTGGGCCCGGCCGACATCGAGCCCGGTGACGAGGGCTTCGCCCGCATGCACCTGCCCGCCGGCCTGGCGCTGGTCCCCGGTGACCGCTACGTCCTGCGCGAGAGCGGCCGAGGGGAGACCGTCGGGGGCGGGGAGGTGCTCGACGTGGACCCTGTCCTGCCCGCTGCCCGGGCCCGTCCCTCCCGCTCGGCCGAACGGGTGGTGGCCGAGCGGGGCTGGGTCGAGGCTGCTCACCTGGCCCGGCTGACCGGCGAGGCGTGGACGCCGCCGTCATCCTCGGGGCCGGCCGGCGCCGGGCACCGGCCCCCTCTCGCTCCCGTCGGTCCGTGGGTGGTAGACCCCGCCGTGATGGCCCGGGAGCAGGACAGCCTGGCCCTGGCGGTGGCCGCCGCCGGCCCCCTCGGGCTCGACGTGGCCAGCCTCACCGACCGCCACCGTCACCTGCTCGAGCGCCTGGAGGACGTGACCGTGCGGGCCGGCCGGGCCGTGGCCGCCCGCCGGGCGGGGGCCAACGGGGCGGCCGGAGACGGGCCGGGCGGGCCGGCCCACGGAGTGAAGGCGGCGGGGATGGCCTGGGTGGGCCAGCTCCGGGACGCCCCCTGGGCGACGCCCGACCCGGCGGCCGCCGGCGTTGGCCGCGACATGCTGCGGTTGCTGGTCTCCGACGGCGCCGTGGTCGAGCGCGACGGAGTGTGGTTTGCCGCCGAGACGGTGGCGGGCGCCGGAACCGCGGTGGCTCGCCTCCTGGCTGCGTCCCCCGACGGGGTCACCGTGGCCGAGGTCCGCGACGCCCTGGGTGCCACCCGCAAGCACACCATCCCCCTGCTCTCGCACCTCGACGCCACCGGAGTAACCCGCCGCCGCGGCGACCTCCGCATCGCCGGGCCGCGACTGGCGCCGCCCGGCCGCTGACCTTCGTCGCCCTCTTCGGACCGGCTCGGTCCCGCGGGTTCGTTCCCCGGCTCAACCGGCTCGAAGTGCAGCTCTAGCGGGACATGAGCATCCGTCGCTCGGCCTCGTTGAGGCCGCCCCAGATCCCATGGGGCTCACGGATCCTCAGGGCATAGTCAAGGCAGGCGGGGCGGACCGAGCAGGACCGGCAGATGCCCTTGGCCTTGGCTTCACGGGTCTCCTTGGCCTCCTTGCGCTCGTAGTGCGCTGGCGGGAAGAACATCACCGCCTGCGGCCCGCGGCACGCGGCCTTGGCCTGCCATACATCTTCGATGTGCTGTGCGCTCATCGAAATCCCCCTTTCTCGGCAGGCAACGTACTCCCTCTGGGTGCCGCCGACAAGAGCCAATCTCGGCCGTGGGTGCACCGCCCACGGCGTTGACCAGCACTTTCCCACCGGGCCAGGCTGGTCCAGGCCGCCCGGTAGCTTTGACCCGCCACCGAGAGCGCCATCGACGCCCCGCCGAACCCGGCGTGGTGGCCGGGCTCCGACCACAGCGAGGAGGCAAGGAGGGAGTGAAGACCACGGCGTTCTGCACCCAGGCCAGGGTGCTGATCGTTGCCGGCAAGGGCGGCGTGGGCAAGACGACCGTCGCCGCCGCGCTGGCGTGGATGGCGGCGACGGCCGGCCTCGACGCCCTTGTCGTCGAGGTGGAGGGCACGGGTGGCCTGCCTCGCCTGCTCGGCCACCCCGGGCCCCTGACCTACGACGAGGTGGTGTTGGCCGGCGACGGCTTCCCCGCCCCGCCCGAGGCGCCGGGGGGGCCGGTCGAGGCCCCGGCGGGAC
The DNA here is from genome assembly GCA_050744105.1 of Acidimicrobiales bacterium. Lineage (GTDB taxonomy): Bacteria > Actinomycetota > Acidimicrobiia > Acidimicrobiales > Palsa-688 > JBOGGP01. The sequence goes on along the minus strand of JBOGGP010000023.1, from coordinate 3,218 downwards.
GGGTCCGGGCCCGGGCGCTCAGCCCCGACGGCGCCCTGGTCGAGTACCTGGAGAGCCACGGCCTGCGCCGGATCTCCCGGCGCCTGAGCTCGTCGGGGACCCTCGACGTGGTGGCGACCGGGGTGCCTGGCATCAAGGACATCCTGGTCCTCGGCAAGGTCAAGGCCCTGGAGAGGGCGGGGGCGGCCGGCGAGGAGGGGGCGCCCGACCTGATCGTCGTGGACGGGCCCGCCGCCGGCCACGCCGTGCAGTTCCTCACCAGTGCCAGCGGCCTCCTCGACGCGGCGGGCGGCGGCCCCATCCGCAGCCAGGCGGCCGACGTGGTCGGGCTGCTGGGTGACCCGGAGCGCTGTCAGGTGGTGCTCGTGACCATCCCAGAGGAGACCCCGGTCAACGAGGTGGTCGAGACCGCTTTCCTGCTCGAGGACCGGGCCGGGGTCAAGCTGGGGCCGGTGGTCGTCAATTGCCTCTACCCCACCCTCGACCTGGTGGACGACCCAGGCCAGGCGGCGCGCCAGGCGGGAGTGTCGATGCACCCCGACGAGCTGGAGGTCCTGGGCCGGGCCGCGGCGTTCCGCCGCCGGCGCCAGGACCTCCAGGCTCGCCAGGTGGCCCGCCTGGGCGCAGCACTGCCCCTGCCCACGCTCGAGCTGCGCCAGCTCTTCAGCGCCGACCTCGGCCCGGCCGACGTGGCGACCCTGGCCGCCGACCTGGCCGCCGGGGTCGGCGCCCTCGCCACCACCATCCGGTGACCAGCTCCGACCCGCGCCCCCGCAGCGCCCCGCGCCCGCCGGCGGAAGTGGTCGACGAACTGGTGGCCGGCCACCGGGTCCTGATCTGTGCCGGCTCCGGCGGGGTGGGCAAGACGACGGTAGCCGCCGCCCTGGCCCTCCAGGCGGCCCGCGCCGGCCGCCGGGCCTGCGTGGTCACCATCGACCCGGCCCGCCGCCTGGCCGACGCCCTGGGGGTGGGGGAGCTGACCAACGACCCCGGCCTGGTCGCCGGCGACTGGGCTGGTGAGCTGTGGGCGCTGATGCTCGACACCAAGGCCACCTTCGACCAGGTGGTCTCAGACCAGGCCGAGAACCAGGCCCAGGCTGAGGCCATCTACGCCAACCGCTTCTACCGCAACATCTCGGTGGCGCTGTCGGGCACCCAGGAGTACATGGCCATGGAGAAGCTGCACCAGCTCCACGCCGGAGGGCGTTTCGACCTGGTGGTCGTCGACACCCCGCCCACCCGCCGGGCCCTCGACTTCCTCGACGCCCCGGGCCGGCTGACCCGCCTGCTGGACAACCGGATCTTCCGGCTCATCATGCGCCCGACACGGGTCGGCCTCCGGGCGCTCAACCTGGCCACCCAGCTGTTCCTGCGCACGGTGAGCCGGGTGGTGGGCAGCGACGTGGTCAGCGACGCCGTCGGATTCTTCGAGGCCTTCGAGGGAATGGAGCAGGGATTTCGCGACCGGGCCCAGGACGTCGCCACCCTGCTGGCCGAGCCCACCACGGGATGGGTGCTCGTGACCGCGCCCCGTCAAGAGGCCATCGACGAGGCCATCTATTTCGCCGAGCGGCTCCACCAGTCGTCGGTGAGCATCGACGCCCTGGTGGTCAACCGTATCCATCCCCGCTTCCGGCCGGCGCCCGATCTGGGTGAGGGGGGGCCGCCCCCCGGGCCCCTCGCCGACCTGGTCACCAACCTGGCCCAGCTGGACGCGCTGGCTCGCCGGGAGGAGGTCTACGTCGGATCGGTCGAGGGCCGGGTGCCGGAGGCGACGGTCCTGCGGGTGCCCCAGCTCGACGGCGAGGTCCACGACCTGGCGGCCCTGGCCGCGGTCGGCGACCTCCTGCGGGCCGGGCCCGGCCCCCGTTGGTAAAGGGTCGAGCCGCTCCGGTGGCCGGGCGGGCGGCGGCGGTCAGGGTTGGGGGGGCATGTCCTTGTCCAGGGCCTCGACGGCGTCGTCGACGGACTCGGCCACCGCCACGATTCGGTCGAAGCCGGTCGTGCGCAGCAGGCGCACCAGCGTGGGCCGGTCACAGGCCACGGCCACGTCCCCGCCTAGTTCCCGGGTGCGCCGGATGCCGCCGATCAGGGCGCCCAGGCCAGCCGAGTCGACGAATGGCACCTCGGACATGTCGATGATCAGGCGCCGGCTCGACGCCATCTCGGCCAGGGCCTGGCGGAACTGGCTGACCGTGAAGGCGTCCAACTCGCCCACCGGACGGCAGACGGTATAGCCCTCTGGCGTCTGGTGCTGCTGGATTTCGAGCAAGATGCGTCCTCCGGGCGGGCTCCGGGCTCGGTACGAGCAAGTCGATGCTACCCGCCCGTCCGCCGGCCGGTACCCTCGGTCGGGTGGCCGCGTACCTGATCGTCACCGACTCCGCCCGGATCTACGACGAGGTCGCCTCGGTCCTGGGCGGACCGGGTTCGACGCTGCGGTGGATCCGGGCGGGGGCCGGCGCCAGGGAGGCGCTCGAGGCCCAGCCGGCCGACCTGGCCGTCCTGGACAGCCAGATCGGCAGCATGGGGGGCATCGCCGTCCACCTCGACATCAGGCTCGAGTCCGACGCCGGCCGCCTGGACCGCTGCCCCACCCTCCTGCTGCTCGACCGGCGGGCCGACGTCTTCATGGCCCGGCGGGCCGGCGTCGAAGGCTGGCTGGTCAAACCCCTCGACCCCATAGGCGTGCGCCGGGCCGCCGCCGCCGTGATCGGCGGCCAGGGCTGGCACGACCCCAGCTACGCCCCGACCGCCGTGGGGTAGTATCGGCCGTCGATCGGTAACGGGAAGTAGCGCAGCTTGGTTAGCGCGCAGCGTTCGGGACGCTGAGGCCGCGGGTTCAAATCCCGCCTTCCCGACCAACCAAGAAAACGGCTGGTCAGGGCCGGTATTGGGTCCGTCGGTCCCGGTGGCGGCGGGGTCCGTCCCGCGAGAATCCCGCGTGATGTTGTGGCGGGTCTGTCCGGGGTTGGTGTCCCGGTCGTTGTTCGCTGGCGGCCGGAAGCGTTCGCCGAGTCTCTGGGCCGCGGCCCGGTCGGCCTGCCCGGTGGCTTGGGCGTACAGCCCGATGGTGGTGCGGGGGTCGGAGTGGTCTTTTCTGGGGTGGGCGCTGTGCGTCATGGGCTCCGAGGTGCGCGGATGTGTGACGCACAGGTGAGCGCCAAGTAGATGAGTTCGGTCCGACGGTCCGGTGGGGGTCTCACCGTCCCTGACGG
>JBOGGP010000022.1:0-16483 GCA_050744105.1 Acidimicrobiales bacterium | reverse complement strand
GATCCAGTGCTCGACGCGTTGGTCACGCAACCCGGGTATCCAGCACGCTCCTGCATGGACCTCACCAACGACCCCACTGGGACCATCCTGCGGTCGTGACCAGCGTGTGGGCGTTGCGGCGTCGGAACTGCTACGCATCACGTGGTGCCGTCGGCCCCGATGACTATAATCCTGGTCATGCCGGACACCTTGCCGCTCGCCACCATCAAAGCCCATCTGTCCGAGATCGTCGACCGCGTCGAGCACCAACACGACCGAGTCGTGCTGACCCGCAACGGCGACCCGCGGCGGTGCTCATCAGCCCCGAGGACCTCGAAGCTCTCGAAGACACTCTTGAGCTGCTCTCCGATCCAACGGCGATGGAAGAGATCGACGCCGCCCGCCGGGACGTCGCTGCCGGCCATGTGATCGGCGCCGACGAGCTGCGAGCCAAGTACCTTGCTCGGTGAGCGCCCCGGGTTACCGCCTGTCGGTCGCCGCAAGCGCCGAACGGTCGCTCGCCCGCCTGCCCGAGCGCGCCGCTGCCGCCATCGTGGAGTTCCTCGTCGGTGACCTCACTGCGTCACCCCGGCCCGTCGGCCATCCGCTGCGCGACGAGCTCGCCGGGCTCTGGTCGGCACGGCGTCGCCCATGGCGCTGCCGACCGAGCTGGCGGTGGTCCCCTACGAGGATCCCGTCATCGAGCGCCCTCGGTCACGGCCCCGACTCGCCCTACATCGAAAACTGTGGTTGGCGATCACCGGCCCGTCGGCCACCTGGATGTGGAAGCGGCTGGCTTGGTAACGATCGACGCCGTGAGCGACCCGGTGGTGGTGGACACGACAGAACTCATCGTCTCGGTCGGTCTCGGAGAGAGCCTGGCGCGCAGCGGCATCGGCGCCCGGACCGTCGCCAGGTTGACGGCGTTCGACCTCGCCCAGCGAGGCGGTTGCGACGGTGGGGTTTTGGCGGTGCGGAGCGCCCTGCCCCGACTCGACTCTCTCCGAGCGCCAGGCCCAGAGGTTGCCATTGTCGGCCCGGCTTTACCACGAAAGGACGGCCGCTGTCGGCGCCGGCCCGTCGAACGCGACACCCGCACCGAGGGTGCCCCCCACCCGGGGATCGTGGCCGCCTGCTGGTGGGACACGGGGCCTGATGGCCTCGAGCGAGTCAGAGCCACCGCCGATGCCGTCGGCCCCCGGAGCTATGAGCCGGACCGAGACGCTCGACGACGCGATGGTGGAGGGGTGAAGGTGCGCGAGGTGATCCACCGGCTGGAGCGAGAGGGGTGGCGCTTGGACCGCCAGGCCGGCGGTCACGGCCAGTACCGCCGCCCTGAACGCCCCGGGACGGTCACCGTGCCCGGCAACCTCGGCGACGACTTGGCGCCGGGTACGCTGGGGTCGATCCGACGCCAAGCGGGATGGAGAGACCGGTGAGCCGCTACGCGGTGGTGATCGAGCAGGCCGACGGCAACCTCTGTGCCTACGTGCCCGACCTTCCCGGCTGCGTCGCCACCGGCGCCGACGAGACGGAGGTCCGCTCGCACATCGCCGAGGCCATCGCCTTGCACCTAGAGTCCCTGCGCCTCCACGGCGAACCCGTCCCGGCGCCCTCTGCGAGCGCTATCGACATAGAGGTGGCGTGACGGGCGCAGCGACTGAGGGCCCGACCGCAGTGGCGGTCGTCCTGGCCGAGGAAAGGCTGGCCGGCGTATGTACCTGGCTCGCCCACACCAGGCGTGTCGCCGCTCAAGCGGCTGCAGCGACCTGGCTGCTCGACGAGCCATGGGCGTCGGCGCTGGCGCCAGCGGCTTGGCTGCACGACATCGGCTACAACCCGGGACTGTGCGACACCGGCTTCCACCCCCTCGACGGCGCCCGACACCTCCGGGCAGCGGGTGGCCGGAAGAGGTGTGTCGCCTGGTGGCCTGGCACACCAACGCCGGCGACGAGGCCCGGTTGCGGGGCCTCGGGCCGGCTCTGCAGGACCAGTTCGAGCCGCCTCCGGCTGAGGCCTGGGCCGCGTTGGCCTGGGCGGACCTGACCTCGTCGCCTGGCGGTGAGTCCTGGTCGGTCGAGCGGGGGGTCGCCGACGTCTTCGAGCGCTACCAGCCGGGGCTGTGGTGCATCTCATGAGGGCCGCGCTGCCGGGTTGCTGGGGGCGACGACCGGGGTCGCCGAGCGGCTCCACGCCGCGTCAGCAGATCCGAGGCGGCCGGCCGGGGTCTAGACCGTGGTCGATCCGTAGCCGCTGGGCGGGATGCACGTTGAGTGCGTTCAGATCCTCGGGTGCGATCCAGCGGACCTCGGTGGACTCCGAGCTGTTGGTCAGCTTGCCGCCCACCGGACGGGCCCCAAAAGCCAGCGAGAACTGCTGGCGAACCTCTCCGTCGTCGTACGCGATCACATGGTCCGGGTCGCTGAAGATGCCCACGATGTTGCTGACCTCCACCTCGATGCCGGTCTCCTCGTTCACTTCACGGACGACCGCGTCGCTGACGCTTTCCCCGAGTTCGATGCCGCCTCCCGGGAGCGCCCAGCGGTCGTTGTCCACCCGATGGATGAGCAGGAGTCTCTGCTGTTGGTCGACCACCACGGCGGTCACGGCTGGAACCATGGAGTTGGCCGCCGGCGCGTCGGGGTCGTGGTAGTGGTAGTAGTCACGCCGTGCCATCAGGCGACCTCTCGGTGGGCGGGGAGGGGTTGGGCTGTCTCCGAGACCCGCTCGAAGCTGTCGAGGTACCCGGCGAACAGCTCAGCTCCGGGGACCCGGCGTAGGTGGATGAGCGGGGTCATATGGCCCGGGAGACCGTAGAGGTGGGTGTTGACCAGCATCTCGTCGTCGGCCCGGTAGAGGGAGTTGTATTGGGTCGTCGCGTGTAGGCGGAACTCGGTGTTGGGCGTGGCGAGGCCCTGGCGGTAGTTGTGGGTGGTGTTGTCGATCTCGGCTGCCACCGCGGCACCGATGCCTTCCTCTGCGCCCCGTAGTTGGATCGCGGCGCTGCGAGGGTCGCCGAGCAAGAAGCGCACCCGTACCCCTGATTTCGCCTGCGATAAGAGCATCCGCCGGATCGAGGGGTCCTCCGAGAGCCAGAAGCCGGCGTAGACCAGCGCGTCGAGTCCGGTGGCGGGCGCGTTCGAACAGGTCGAGCCACACTCCGTTGGCCACATGCGAGCGCACGGGCCACAACGTGAGCAGCTCGGCCATCCCGAGATCGCGAGAACGTTCGGCGGACCAACCAACCAACCAACAAACAAACAAACAAACAAACAAACAAACAAACAAACAAACAAACAAACAAACAAACAAACAAACAAACAAACAAACACCACCACCACGGGTTGCCGCCTCGTCGATGTCGCCGTGGGGGACCAGTTCGTCGCCCAAGGCGTCGACGGCGGGAGGCCAGCCGGACCGTGCCGGGCCCGGTCAAAAGTCTCTGGCGGTGACCGTCAGTCTCGCGTTCCGAACCACCTTGCAAGGCCAACCGCGCCCTTTGCATGATACCCAAGGCGAGCGTTGCTTCGTTGACTGAATTTTGAGTATTCACGCTGGTCATGACCGGGCAGAGTCAACGAAGCAACGCTCGTCTTAACCTTAAGGTTAGGTGCCGCGAAGCGGTGGAGCGTCGAGGGCGCAGTGGGTCTCACGGTCGTGCTCGGGGGGTGGTCCATCGGGGTTGCGGATGGTGAGGGCGGCCACCATCCCGCCGAGCGCGCATGCGGCGGCGGCGACCACGACGGCGACCCGGAAGCCGGCGGCGAAGCTGGCCGGATGGAGGTAGCTGCTCCCGCTGATACCCGCCACCGTCGGGAGCAGCGCGACGGCGATGAGACCGGCGGAGCGGGCCACGTCGTTGTTGATCGCCGAGGCGACGCCAGTGTGGCCGTCGGGGGCGGCGGCCAGGACGGTGGAGGTCAGAGGGGCCACGGTGATGGCCAGGCCGAGGCCGAAAACGGCCACCGCGGGCAGGACCTCGCTCAGGTAGTCGCCCGAGGGCCCGATGCGCGCCAGCAGACCCAGCCCCCCGGCGACCACGATCGGACCCGCCGACATCTGCAGCCTGGGACCGATGCGGGCGGCCAGCGCCCCTGAGCGGGCGGAGAGGACCAGCATCACGACCGTGACCGGCAGCAGGGCGGTGCCGGCCGCCAGGGGGCTGTAGCCCGAGACCTGCTGCAGCTCGACAGGCAGCAGGAACAGGGCCCCGCCCAGGCCTCCGTAGACCACGAAGGTGACGGCGTTGGCCGCCGAGAACTGCGCCGATGCGAAGACCCCGGGGGGGAGCATAGGATGGCACTCACGGGCCTCGACCAGCGCGAAGACGCAGAGGAAGGCGCCCCCGCCGATCAGGGCGATCAGCGTCAGTGGTGCCCCCCACCCGTCCTCGGGAGCCTGGATGAGCCCGTAGACCACACCGACCAGCCCGCAGGTGACGAGCGCCGCACCGGGGATGTCTGGGCGACCGGTGGCCGTGGGATCCCGTGAGTCGGGCACGTGACGCGCCGAGATGGCCACCGCGGCCGCTGCCACGGGCAGGTTGATGAAGAAGATCAGCCGCCAGGACAAGGCACTGATCAGCCAGCCCCCCAAGAAGGGACCGACGGCAGTCGCAACCCCCCCTAGGCCCGACCAGGCGCCGATGGCCTTCGAGCGGTCCCCGGGGGCGAACGACGCCTGTAGGATGGCCAGGCTGGCGGGAGTCAGCAAGGCGGCACCGACGCCCTGGAGGGCCCTGGCCAGGATCAGCACGGGGGCGTTGGGGGCCAGGCCGCACCCGAGGGAGGCGACGGCGAACCACACGGTGCCGACCACGAACATCCGCCGGCGCCCGTAGCGGTCGCCGAGCCCGCCGCCCACCAGCAGCAGGGCGGCCAGGGTGAGCATGTAGGCGGTCACCACCCACTGCAGGGCCCCGAGCCCGGCGTGGAACTGGTGCCCCACGGTGGGAAGCGCGATACCCACCACGGTGGCGTCCAGTCCGGTCATCCCCGAGCCCAGCACGGCGGCGGTCACCACCCACCGCCCGGCGCCGGTGGCGTAGCGCAGTGGCGGTGGATCCGGGTCAGGGCCGAGCCAGGCGCGGCGCTGAGCGTCTGGGGCACCCCGGCGTGGCGCGCCCTGTTTGGTCATCTCGGTTCTTGCGGTGGTGGTTCGATCGTCTGCCCGGGTGACAGGAGGGGGTCGGTGACGCCGCCCGGACAGGCGAGCGCGACTCGGTCCCAGCCGGCCCGGCGGGCGCCGGCCTGGTAGGCGCTGTCGTAGAAGGCGAGGATCGTGGTCCGGGGGTCATCGGCCGAGCGGGCGTCGTCGTAGCGCAGAACGGCCAGGTGGCTGCCGTTTTGGGCCACCCACTCGGCTTGTGCCGGCAGGAGGGGCTCGTCTGCCAGACCGTCGGGCTCGGGGGCGGTGTAGGAGTAGAACGCCGGCTCGGGCATCTTGGTGTCACCGAACCAGAACCCCGAGCTGATCACCTCCCGGGAGTAGGCCTCTCTGGTCACCGGGTCGTTGCTGGCCGGCTGAGCCACCTGGCGGTCGGAGAAGCGGGTGACGGCGATGTCGAAGGTGTGCCAGAAGTGGTGCACGGGGCTGACCTTGCCGGCATAGCCGGCAGCGGACTCTTCGAGGAGCAGGCTTACCTGGGTGAGGATCTGCCAGTAGCGGGACACCGCGGCTGGGTCGTATGCGGCGTGCTCGGTGTCCTGGGCGAAGGGCCGGTCGGCGTCGGCCAGGTCGAAGGGCGCCGGTCTGGCGAGGTGCACCTCGACGTCGAGCGCGGTCAGGGCGTCGAAGGTGCGTTGGTAGAACGACGCCACGGACTGCCCGGCCAGCGGGAACGACACGATCTGGCCGTCGAGGCTTTGGACGACGAGGCGGTGGTCGACCAAGTCGAAGTCGATGGTGAAGATCGGGTTGCCGTCGACGAGACCCATGGGGCGGGTGGTGAGGCCCCGCCCCGTGACGTGGAACGGGACGTTCCACCAATGGTTGCGCCGGACGCTGGCGGCCAGGCGGATCTTGCCGACGATCTGGGTGAAACGGTGGAGGGTCTCCTTGGTGTCGGCCCACCCGTCCAGCGGCATGGGCGGGAACGGTTCCATGTCAGGAACTTCGATCCACGCGACTGGCCCCCGCCGTGGGCGAGCGGAGGTCGAACCGGTCTCGTCGATCGGCCGGCACGAAGGAACAGGACGGGATCTCTGGGCTCATCCTTGTCGAGGGTACGCCGGAGAAGTGCGCCGAAGCCCTCAGCCTCAGATTGGTTACCGGTCGAACATCTCGCCCAGCTCGGACTGGAGGGCGGATATCTCCGTGTCCATGGCGGCGGCGGCCTCGGTCCGCCTCTGGACCTGGGCCCGCCTTCGTTGCTCGACCAGCTCCTCGATCTGCAATTCCAGACCGAGGGCATGGTCGGCGTCGCGGGGATCGATCATGGGTGGTACCTACCCAGATGGGGGACTGCTCACTGCCACGGCGGTCACACCAGCCCCGGGACGTGCTGGTTGCTAGTACTCGATGCCCTTCCTGGCCCGGATGCCCTGGTCGTAGGCATGCTTGATCTTGCGCATCTCGGTCACGGTGTCGGCCACGTCGACCAGCTCGGCTGCGGCGTCGCGCCCGGTCATCACCACGTTGGTGGCAGGTGAGCGGTCCCGGATGCCAGTCGCCACCTCGCCGGCGCTCACCCAGCCGTAGCTCACCACGTAGGTGATCTCGTCGAAGACGAGCAGGTCGTAGTCCCCCGAGGCCAGCTTGGCCCGAGCCACCTCCCAGGCATGGCGACCCTTGGCCGCGGTCTCGTCCATGTCGGTGGACTCCCAGGTGAAGCCGTCCCCGAGCGTGTGCCATTCGACGCCCAGGTGGTCCGCCAGCTTGCGCTCGCCGGTGCTCCACTTGCCCCCCTTTACGAACTGGACCACCCCCACCCGCCAACCCCTGGCCCACCCCCTGGCCATGACCCCGAAGGCGGCCGACGACTTGCCCTTGCCGTGGCCGGTGTTGAGGAGGACGATCGACGTTGTCCTGGGCACTGGCCGGACACTACTGGCGCCAGTGCCCGGCTTGGTAACCTCGCCGCCGCCATGGCCGCGGATCTACCGAGCACCGATCAGCGCGCCGCGCCTGCCGGACCGTGATCACCCTGGTGCTCGGTGGTGCCCGCAGTGGCAAGTCGGGGGTGGCCGAGCGGCTGGCCGGCCGGCTGCCGGCGCCGGTCACGTACCTGGCCACGGCTGAGGTGGCCGACGCCGACTTCGCCGCTCGGGTCGACGACCACCGCAGGCGCCGGCCGGCGGCCTGGCGCACCCTGGAGGTGGCGGGCGACCTGGCCGGAGCGCTGCGGTCGGTGGAGGGCAGCGCCCTGGTCGACGCCCTGGGTACATGGGTGGCCGGCGTGGATGGCTTCGCCGTGGACCCCGCCGAGCTGTGCCTGGCGTTGGTGGAGCGCCGGGGCGACACCGTCGTGGTATCCGACGAGGTCGGCCTCGGCGTCGTGCCGTCGACCGAGGTGGGTGGTCGGTTCCGGGACGCCCTCGGGCGGGTCAACCAGGCCGTGGGGGAGGTGGCGGACCAGTCGCTGCTGGTAGTCGCCGGCCTCACCCTGCGCCTCGACGGCCCGCCCTGAGGCGTGCGGGCAGGAGACCCGGTATGCGGGCGGCGTTCGCCTTCTTGACCCCGCTCGGCCCGGCTCGGGCGCCTTCGCCCGCCGCGGTGAGCTGGTTTCCCCTGGTGGGCGCGGCCCTGGGGGGTGTGCTCGGGGTCGTCTGGTGGGCTTGCGGCCAGGTCCTGCCCAGCATGGTGGCCGGTGCCGTGGTGGTGGCGGCCGACCTGGCGCTGACCGGGATGCTGCACTTCGACGGCCTGGTCGACGCCGCCGACGGGCTCCTGCCCCACCTGAGCCGGCAACGCCGGCTCGACGTGATGCGCTCCCCGGAGGCGGGCGCCTTCGGCGTAGCCGCGGGGGCGACGGCACTCCTGGTCCGCTGGGCTGCCCTGGCGTCGCTGCGCCCGGCGCCCCTGCTGCTGGCCGGGCTGTGGTGCCTGTCCCGGGCAGGAATGGGTGTGGTCATGCGGGTGGTGCCCTACGCCCGGGCCGGGAGCGGGCTGGCCGACGCGTTCGGTGGTCAGGCTTCGCTCGTGCCCATTGGCTCTGGTGTGGCCGCGGCCGTGGCCATCCTGTGGCTGTGGCGGGCCCCGGCCGGCCCGACTGCCGCCGCCGGCGCCGCCCTGGCCGGGGGCGCGGTGGTGTTGCTGGCCTGGCGCCGGGTCGGCGGGTTCACCGGCGACGTGCTGGGCGCCGCCGCCGTGGTCGCCGAGACGGCCGGCCTGGTCGTGGCCTCGGCTCGGTGGTGACCGGCCGTGGGGAAGGTCGGGGTCGGGCGGGTTGCCCCGGATGGGTCAGGTCGGCGCCGGCGCTGTCGCCGCTCGGCGTACGAGCCGCCGGCATGGTCGTGGGCCTCGGCCTCGACCGGCTGGCCGGCGAGCCGCCTGACCGGTGGCACCCGGTGGGTGGTTTCGGGCGGCTGGCGGCGTCAGCCGAGACGGTGATGTGGGCCGACTCGCGCCGCCGCGGGCTTGCCTTTGCCGCCGGGCTGACGGCGGTGGCCGGATGTGGGGGACTCTTCGTCGAGGCGCTGTGCCGCCGGGCTGGTGGGAGGCTGGCCCAGCTGGGCGCGGTGGGCAGCGCGGTGTGGCTGGTCGTGGCCGGGCGCATGCTCGGACAGGTGGGTGCCGAGGTGGGCCGGGCCGTCTCGGACGGCGACGTCGGGCGGGCCCGGGCCCTGCTGCCGGCCCTGGTGGGCCGTGATCCCGACCTTCTCGACTCGGCCGGGATATGCCGGGCTGTCGTCGAGTCAGTGGCCGAGAACTCGGTGGACGCGGTGGTGGCCCCGGCGCTATGGGCCCTGGTGGCGGGGACGCCGGGGGCCCTGGCCTACCGGGCGGTGAACACCCTCGACGCCATGGTCGGTCACCGCGACGCCCGCCACCGCCGCTTCGGCTGGGCCAGCGCCCGCCTCGACGATCTGGCCGGCTGGGCACCGGCCCGGGTGACGGCCGGGCTGGTGGCGGCGGTGAGACCGGCGTCGGCACGGCGGGTGTGGACAGCGGTACGGCGCGACGCGCCGGGGCACCCGTCGCCCAACGCGGGGGTCGCCGAGGCCGCCTTTGCCGGCGCCCTGGGCCTCAGCCTCGGCGGTTGCAACAGCTACGGGGGTCGGGTGGAGCGCCGGGGGCCCCTGGGCGACGGGCGCGATCCCTGTCCCGCCGACATCGCTCGGGCCATCCGCCTGAGCACCGACGTGACGTTGCTCCTCGGACTGGTGGGCGTCGTGGTGGCGGCAGCTGCCCGGCGGCCGGGGACGGCTCAGTGGATCGGCGGGTGCTGAACCATCGGGCGCCCGACGAGCGCCGCCGACCCGCCGGCGGGTGGGCCTCGGCGGGGCTGCCGGCGCCCGGGCCCCACGGGGGGGACGGAGCCGCCCTGGCCAGGGCGCTTGGCCTGGCCCCCGGCGACGTGCTCGATCTGTCCGCCAGCCTCAACCCGGTGGCGCCCGACCCGGGCCCGGTCCTGGCCGCCCACCTGGGATCGATCGGGCGCTACCCCGATCCCGGCCCGGCCACCTCTGCCCTCGCCGCCTGCCTCGGGGTGCCGGAGGGGAGGGTCCTGCTGACCAACGGGGGAGCCGAGGCCATCGCCCTGGTGGCCGCCGAGCTGGAGGAGGGCCAGGTCGACGACCCGGACTTCTCGCTCTACCGGCGCCACCTGGTCCGGGTCGGGGCCGGCGCCCCTCGGTGGCGGTCGAACCCCCACAGCCCCTCGGGCGTGCTGGCCGCCCCGGCCGAGCGTGCCGGCGTGTGGGACGAGGCCTTCTGGCCCCTGGCCACGGGCACCTGGACCAGGGGCGACGCCGAGCGCGGCTCGGTGACGCTCGGATCGCTGACCAAGCTGCTGGCCTGCCCGGGCCTGCGAGCCGGCTACGTCATCGGCCCCGACGAGGATCTCATAACCCGGCTGGCCGGCCGCCAGCCGCGCTGGTCGGTCAACTCCCTGGCCTGCGATGCGCTGCCCGAGATGCTGGCCGGCGTCGACCTGCCGGCGTGGTCGTCGTCGGTGGCAGACCTGCGCGACCGGCTGTGCCAGGTGCTGGCCGGCTGCGGCCTTGCCCCCAGGGCCGCCGCCGCCAGCTGGGTACTGGTCGAGGGCCCCGAGCTGCGGGCCCGGCTGGCCCGGCGGGGGATCCTGGTGCGAGACTGCTCCAGTTTTGGCATGGCGGGCACCGTGCGCATTGCCGTTCCCGACCGCGAGGGCCTGCGCCGGCTGGCAGGCGCACTGGGTTGACCGGGGACCGGCCGGGGTCGAGGATCGAGAGGATGACCGGGTAGAGGATCGAGAGGATGACCGGGTAGAGGATCGAGAGGATGACCGGGTAGAGGATCGAGAGGATGAAAGGTCACGAGCGATGATCGGGTCGGGGCAGGCCACGCCGGATCGGGCAGGGTGGCGGGGTCGTCGGGGACCAGGCGGGCGGAGGTGGTGAGCGGGCCAGGCGGCGGGCTGATGGTGTGCGGGGCGGGCAGCGACGCCGGGAAGACCACGCTCGTCACCGGGCTGTGCCGGGCCCTCCGCCGCCGGGGAGTCCGGGTGGCGCCGTTCAAGGGCCAGAACATGGCCCTCAACTCCTTCGTCACGTCCGCTGGCCACGAGATCGGGCGATCGACGGCGGCCCAGGCCATGGCGGCCGGGGTGGAACCCGAGGTGGCCATGAACCCGGTCCTGTTGAAGCCCAACGACGACCGCACCGCTCAGGTGGTGGTGCTCGGCCGGCCGTGGCGCACCCTGGACGCGGCGACCTACCAGCGGTCCAAAGGTGGTCTCTTCGGCACCGTCACGGAAGCCCTGGAGGATCTGAGGTCCCGGTTCGAGGTGGTCATCTGCGAGGGGGCGGGCAGCCCGGCCGAGATCAACTTGGCCCCCCTGGACATCGCAAACCTGCGGGTCGCCGCCTCGGCCCGTATCCCCGCGGTCATCGTCGCCGACATCGACAGGGGGGGCGTGTTCGCGTCCCTCTACGGCACGGTGTCGCTGCTGCCCCCGGACCAGCGCCGGTGGGTGATCGGCTTCGTCATCAACCGGCTCCGGGGCGACCCGGCCCTGCTGGGCGACGGCCCGGCCCAGCTCGAGCGCCTCTGCGGGCTGCCCACCCTCGGGGTCCTGCCGTGGCTGGAGTGGCTCGGCATGGACGCCGAGGACAGCCTGGCCCTCAGACAGCCCCGCCCCTGGCTGTCGCCGGAGGAGTCCGAGCCGGACTGGAGATTCCCGGATCGCGGGTCCCGAGAAGTCATAGACGTGGCCGTGGTGCGGTTCCCGAGGATCGCCAACTTCACCGACTTCGACGCCCTGGCCATCGAGCCCGGGGTCAGCGTCCGCATGGTCAGCGGCCCGCGGGCCCTCGGAGCCCCGGACCTGGTGATCCTGCCCGGGAGCAAGGCGACGCTGGCCGACCTGGCCTGGCTGCGAGCCAGCGGCCTGGCCGCCGAGGTGACCGAGCGGGCCAGCCGGGGCGAGGTCAGCGTCCTCGGCATCTGCGCCGGCTACCAGATGCTCGGGCGACGGATCACCGACGGCATCGAGGACTCCGGCACCGAACCGGTCGATGGGTTGGGGCTGCTGGCCGCCGGCACCACCTTCGCAAGGGACAAGGTTACCCGCCAGCGCCGGGGACGGGGCCTGGGACAGCCCGTCGAGGGCTACCAGATCCACCACGGTCGCACGTCGGGCACCGAGCCCTGGTTGGAGCTTGACGGCCCCGCCCCCGGCGAGGGACCCGAGGGCTCCTCGGCGCGCGAAGGCAGGATCCTCGGCACCAGCCTGCACGGGCTGTTCGACGCCGACGGCTTCAGAGACTGCTTCCTCGGCCAGGTGGCGGCCCGGGCGGGCAAGGCGTGGGTGCCGTCGGGCACGCACTTCGCCGCCCATCGCCGGGCCCAGGCCGACCGGCTGGCCGACGTGCTCGAGCACCACCTGGACGACCGCATCCTCGACGGCCTGGCTGGCCAGGCAGGAGGTGGCGGGCTCTGGCCCTTGGGCGCACCCTACGAGGTCCCGGCGCTGAGGGCGGTCAGGCCGGCCCAGTTCGAGGTCCAGCCGGCGCCGGCCAGGCGGCCGGCGGAGAGCACGGCGAAGCTCGACGCCAGCCCCACGCCGTAGGCCTCCCATGCCTCGCTGGACATGACGACTCTCAGCCCGTCGGGGGCGATGCGGGCTACGGCACGGGCGCTCTCGGTCGAGGGCCCGGGGGTCACCACCGTGACCGAGCCCACCAGGGGTGGGGCACCACGGTCGCCCAGGGCCCGCCACCACCACCGGCACTCGCGGCATCCGGAAGTCAGGAAGGCCAGCACCACCGGGGGACCCGGCCCGCTCGCCTCGACCACCACCGGATCCCCGGCCGGCGTGACACCGGCGACCGCCGGCGCCGGCGACCCCACGGCCAGCCCCACGGCCAGCTTGATGGTCCGGGGCCCGAGCGGCCCCCTGAGCGGGGACCGTGGCCCCGAGCGCGCCCGGCCTGGCACGAAGCTCCACATGCCAGGAACCTACCGCCGCCCCCCGGGTGCCGGGGAGCGCCCTCTCGCCCGCCGGCGTGCCGGCGTGCCAGGCTGGCCGGGTGAGGATCGGGGTCTTGGGGGGGACGGGCCCGGCCGGGGCGGCGGTGGCCGTGCAGTTTGCCGCCATCGGGATAGAGGTGGTAGTGGGCTCGCGCTCGGCCGAGCGGGCCGCCGGCGTCGTCAGGGAGCTGTCGGACCGTTGGCCCGGCCGTGGCCTGGCCCTGGTGCCGGGGGACAACGCGCTGGCCGCCGAGACTGACCTGGTCGTGGTGGCCACGCCCTGGGAGGGGGCGTTGCGCACGGTCGCCGACCACCGGGAGGCCCTCGGAGGCAAGATCGTCGTGTCTATGGTCAATTGCCTGACCCGATGGGGCAACCACATGGTCCCCCTGGTCCCGCCCACCGGATCGGTCGCCCAGGCCATCGCCGCCGAGCTGCCCGCCTCAGAGGTGGCCGGGGCCTTCCACCACCTGCCGGCGGGGCCGTGGGCCGACCTCGACAAGCCCCTGGAAGCCGACGTCCTGGTATGCGCCGCCTTCCGGGCGACGGCCCGGCAGGTGGTCGACCTTGTCGACCGGCTCCCTGGCCTGCGGGGCATCGACGCCGGCGGCCTGGGCAGCGCCCTGGCCATCGAGGCGATGACGGCGACACTCATCGAGGTCAATCGCCGGTACCGGGCGCATGCGTCGCTGCGCCTGAGCGGGCTCGACACCCACGCCCCCGACTCAAGCAGGTAGGGATGCGCCTCTACGACACGGCCCGGGGCGCGGTGCTCCCTTTCACCCCTGGCCGTGTGGTCACCATGTACACCTGCGGGATCACCCCGTACGACTCGGCCCACCTCGGCCACGCCGCCACCTACCTGACCTACGACCTCCTCCAGCGGCGCCTGCGGGACCTCGGCCACCGAACCCAGTGCGTCCGCAACGTCACCGACGTCGACGACGACATCCTGCGCAAGGCTCGCCAGCTCGGTGTCCACTACCTGGACCTGGCCGCCGAGGAGACAGAGCGTTTCGACCAGGACATGGCCGCCCTCGGGTTGCTGCCGGCGTGGTCCGAGCCCCGGGCGACGTCGGCGATACCCGACATCCTGGGCTTCATCGGCATGGTCCTCGACTCGGGCCACGCCTACCAGGCCGGGGGAGGGGTCTATTTCGACGTGTCGTCGTTCGCCGCCTTCGGCCAGGTCAGCCAGCTTGACCGGGCCACCATGGTCGGACTGGCCGCCGAGCGGGGCGGGCGGCCCGACGATCCCTACAAGCGCGACCCCCTCGACTTCGTGCTGTGGCAGCCGTCAGCCCCGGACGAGCCGGCGTGGGCGTCGCTGTGGGGCCCGGGCCGGCCGGGCTGGCACATCGAGTGCTCGGCCCTGGCCATGCGGGAGCTGGGGGAGACCATCGACCTGCACGGAGGCGGGGACGACCTGGTCTTTCCTCACCATGAGTGCGAGGCGGCGCAGTCCGAGGCGGCCACGGGGGTGCCCTTCGTCCGCCACTGGATGCATGTCGGCATGGTGCGCTACGAGGGGACCAAGATGTCCAAGTCCCTCGGCAACCTGGTCTTCGTGCACGACCTGCTCAAGGACTGGGAGCCAGCCGCCATCCGACTGGCGGTGATCTCCCACCACTATCGCCGGGGCTGGGAGTGGAACGACGCGGTGATGCCGACCGCCGCCGACCGCCTGGCCCGGTGGCGAGCCGCCGGGACCGGGGAGGCGGCCCTGGCCGATGTGCGGGCGGCCCTCGACGACGACCTCGACACGCCGGCGGCCATCGAGGCGGTCGACCAGGCGGCCGGAACGGGCCGGGGGGTGTCGTCGTCGTCGGCCCTGCTCGGCATCGCCTGACCGGCGCCGCCGCGTGACCAGCGGTGACAGCGCGTGACCATGGAGAGCGCGTGACCATGGAGAGCGCGTGACCATGGAGAGCGCGTGACCATGGAGAGCGCGTGACCATGGAGAGCGCGTGACCATGGAGAGCGCGTGACCATGGAGAGGCTGTGGGCCGGATGGCGGTCCGCCTACGTGAGCAGCGGGGACGGCGCGGCCGGTGTGCCGGTCGCCGGCGCGGAGGGGGGGCAGGGGTGTGTCTTCTGCCGGATCGTGGCCAGTCCCGAGCCTGACCTGGACAAGCACGTCCTGTGGCGGCATCCCGGCGCCGGGGTGGTGGCCATCTTGAACGCCTTCCCCTACACGACGGGCCACCTGATGGTTCTGCCGGAGCGCCACGTGGCCGACCTCGAGGACCTCCGGCCCGCCGAGCTGGCTGCCGTCATGGAGGGTGCGGCGGCCGGGTGCCGGGCGCTCAAGGCCGCCTACGGCCCCGACGGCATCAACCTGGGTGCCAATCTGGGTGCGGCGGCCGGCGCCGGGGTCCCCGGGCACCTGCACCTCCACGTCCTGCCCCGCTGGGTCGGTGACACCAACTTCATGACATCGGTGGCCGAGGTCCGGGTGCTGCCCGAGGCGCTGGCCGCCACTGCCGGCCGGCTGCGGGACGCCTGGCCCCGCTAAGTGGTCATGTCCGGGGGGGGTCACTGATTTGGACCACGGCGCGGGGCGCCGGCGACGGCCTGCTGGCGCTGGGCCACGGCGCCGGCGACGGCCTGATGGCGCTGGGCCACGGCGCCGGCGACGGCCTGGCATACCGCTCGGGGTGAGGTGTTGGTGGTTACCGGCAGGTAGATCCACTCCTCGGCGACCAGGGCCAGCTGCCGTTCCGCGTCCCGGTCGAATCCGGTCCGGTCGCCGTGGTGGCTGAAGCCGTTCCACTCCACTGCGATCTTCAGGTCCACGATGGCGCGGTCGATGACAAACTTGCGGCCGCTGGCGTGGAGCCGGTACTGGCGCCGGGCTTGGGGCAGGCCTACCTGGTCCCACCACTGGTCCATGGCGCGCTCCCAGTCGTTGGCGCCCGGGGCGTAGCCGGGCCGGCGGTCGGCGAGAACCTCGCGAATCAGACGGCGCACAGGCTTGCCGGCTGGGCCGGGGGGGGAGGCCAGAGCTCGCAGGTCCGCCAGCCGGAGGATCTGCCGGCGGAGGGCGTCATCGACCACAGAGCCGAGCCGGCGCCTGGTCATGAGCGGCTCGGAAGCAAGGTCGACGATGGTGCGGGCGACACTGGTCACGGGGATGCGGCGCCGGGCCGTGACCTGGTCTGGACCCAGGGTGCGGCGATGGGCGACGACCCCGTCCAGGCGATGCTGGTGAGGGCTCGTCAGGTGGACCACCGGCGCCCTTGGCCAGGCGTCGGGACCAACCAGGCCCCACAGCTGTGCGGCGGTAACATGGGATGCAACCGGGCCCCGGCCGGCGACCCCCCGGCCCGCGGTCACCGGGTCCCGGCCGGCGGTCACCGGGTCCCGGCCGGCGGCCAGCACGGCGGCCAGCACCGCTCCCTCCCAGCTGGGTGCCGTGCCGGCACAGCGGTAGACCTCCCGGCGTACCGGGATAAGGAGGCCGTGGCTGATGAGGCTCAGGCGCGCCTTCTTGGTGGCGCCCAGCGCCGCCAGCTGTGACCTGGTGAGGAGACCGTGCTGGGAGCGGGCCAGGTTGTCCATCGGAGCGGACACCGTGCAAATGTCTGTTAGTCGTCCTCGTATCACGAGGATCATTCTGCCCTAGGTGTCTGACATCAAAAGAGGGACGTCTGGCGTCCCTACTGTGCACTTAGGTACGTCTAAGGGGTACCGTAGTGCACAGTTCGGCACGGAGCCTCCCGGCCGGCTGCCCGGCGCCGGCTCCCCGGCTGGCTCCCCGCCGGCCGGCTGCCCGGCTCCGCTGCCCGCTCCCGGCTCCGGCTCCCTGGCTCCCCGGCTCCCCGGCTCCCCGCCGCCCGCTCCCCGGCTCCGGCTCCCCGCCGCCGGCTCCCCGCCGCCCGCTCCCCGGCTC
>JBOGGP010000021.1:0-16935 GCA_050744105.1 Acidimicrobiales bacterium | reverse complement strand
ATCGAGACGGCACGGCCCCGTTGCCCGATTGTCAACGACCGTCCTGGCGCGCCCGTTGGCGCCTGGACGAAACTAGCCAAGACCACCCCTTTACAGGACCCATTATTGCTGATATGCTCTTCACAAGTCGATCGATTTAGTCGATCCGCTGAGGTTGATGCGAGATTGTCGTAAACACCGACACTCGTACACCACTCATTGGGACTTGACCATCTCGTCTTGGAAGTGGCGCAGCAAGCTGCGCTCGCTCAGGGTGGCTTGCCGGGCCAGCTCGGCCAGTCCCAGGGGTCTGTCGAGGTGGCGCAGCGCCCATTGGCAGTAGCGTTTATGGTGCTGGCTGAGGTGTCAGGGATCGCGGTGCTGATGAACTGCGCTTGCGCGCCGTCGCGGTGGGTTGCGACGACGTTCCAGCGGGCCAGTTCGGCCGCGGCGTGGGCGCCAGCACCAACCTCGACCTCATCCTGCGCGGAAAGGAGATAAGCACGCTCGTGCTCGGCGGCTTCATGACCAACATCTGCATCGAGTCCACCATGCGCTCCGGCTACGAGAATGGGTACCAGGTCATCACCCTGACTGACTGCGTAGCGACATCTTCGTTCGAGGCCCAGGACAACGCCATTGCCTACGACTTCCCGATGTACTCCAAGCCCATGACTTCGACCGAGCTGATAAGCCAGCTCAGCTGACATCCGCACCCGAAGATGGGCCCGAGTACTCGTGGACCACGAGATTAGGGAGGCGTGCCCGCTGACCTGTAGTGCGACGACGTCGGCCCTGATGGTGCACGCGCGTTGTCTTTCGTGATTGAGCTGACGTCTGGTTGGTGCGCCGGCGGTCACGCGGGTTGTTGGTGGGCCTCGTCGTCGCGCTGGTCGCCGTGATGGCAACGGGCGGGACGGCACAGGCCGGCCCACCCCGGGACGGCATCGCCCCCCACCCGCCGGCGGTCACCCTCCCCGCCGGCCCGCCGGCCTCGGCGGTCCGGGCTGCGGGCTACGCAAACGCGGGCGTGCTGGCCTACGGCGACGCCCCATTTTCCGGGCCCGACGGGGCCATAGACACCCTGGAGGGCGACTCCGGCCCCGGGCCGGTCGGCGCCTACGGCGTCACCATCAACGGCCCGTTCCTCCCCTCGGACTCCCCGGACTACAACGGCGCCGGCATCTTCGCCTACGCCGTCCCCTGAGCCCCACTTCCCCGGCCCCCGCTCCCCCGGCGCCCGCTCCCCTGGGCCGCCGCGTCAAAGGGCCAGATCGCCAGATCCTTCCTGTTAGCTCTTGGCGGCGGCCCAGGTGTCACCCCACGACAGGTTGACAGTCAGCGGGACCCGCAGGTCGGCGGCGCCGGTCATGGCCGCGGTGACCACGGCGGCCGCCTGGTCCTCCTCGGCCGGGGGGACCTCGAGGATCACCTCGTCGTGGACCTGGAGCACCAGCCGGGCCGACAGGCCGGCCTCCTCCAGGCGGGCGTCGAGGCGGACCAGGGCCACCTTGAATATGTCGGCGGCCAGTCCCTGGATGCCGGCGTTCATGGCCTGGCGCTCGCCGGCGGCCCGGATCTGGAAGCGGCCGGACTGCAGCTCGGGGATGAGGCGGCGCCGGCCGAAGAGCGTCTCGGTGTAGCCCCGGTCCCGGGCCTCGGCCACGACCCGGTCCATGTAGGCCCGCACGCTCGGGAAGCCTTCGAAGTAGGCGTTGAGGATCTCGGTGGCCTCGGGGACCCCGATGGCCAGGCGCTGGGCCAGGCCGTAGGACTCCATCCCGTAGGCCAAGCCGTAGGAGACCATCTTGGCCTTGGACCGCATGGCCAGGGTCACCTCGGAGGGCTCCACCCCGTAGATGCGCGCCGCCGTGGTGGTGTGGATGTCGACCCCGGCCCGGAAGGCCTCGACCAGGCCCGGGTCCTCGGCCAGGTGGGCGATGACCCGCAGCTCGATCTGGTTGTAGTCGACCACCAAAAGGCGGTGGCCGGGCGAGGGGACGAACACCGACCGGAACCGCCGGCCTTCCTCCGAGCGGATCGGGATGTTGTGCAGGTTGGGCTGGTCCGAGCTCAACCGCCCGGTCCGGGCCACCGTCTGGTTGAAGGTGGCGTGGATGCGCCCGTCGGGGCCGACCTCGGCCAGGAGGCTCTCGCCGTAGGTGGAGCGCAGCTTTTCGACCTCCCGGTAGCGCAGGAGGGAGTCGATGACGCGGTGCTGGCCCCGCAGCTTCTCGAGAGACTGGGCATCGGTCGAGTAGCCCGTCTTGGTGCGCTTGTTGGGGGCCAGGCCGAGCTTGACGAAGAGCACCTCCCGGAGCTGCTTGGTCGAATTGACCATGAACGCGTGGCCGGCCAGCTCCTGGATCTCGGCCTCCAGCCGGCGGGCCTCGTCGGACAGCTCGAGGGCCAGGGCCCGCAGCCCGTCCCCGTCGACCCGGACGCCGGCCAGCTCCATCTTGGCCAGGACCCGGACCAGGGGGCGCTCCACCTCGTCGTAGAGGGCCGACATGCCCCGGGCCGACAGGGCGGCGCCGAGCGGCTCGACCAGGCGGGCGACGGCGGCGGCCCGGCGGGCCGCGGTGGCGGCAGGGTCGGGGGCCACCCCCGACAGGTCGAGCTGGCCCGACGGGGGGGCCTCGGGCGCGGCCAGCTCCAGGCCGGCGTAGCGCAGGGCCAGGTCCTCCAGGAGGTACTGGTCCCCGGCCGGGTCGACCAGGTAGGCGGCGATGGCGGTGTCGAGCTCCAGGTGGGAGAAGTCCACCCCGACAACGGCCAGGCCCCTCATCAGTGACTTGGCGTCATGGGCGCAGATGCCGGGCCCGCTCGGCCCGATCAGCGCGCCGAGCGCCCCCAGCACGGCGGTGCCGGCCAGGATCCCGGGGCCCATCCACACGACGCCGGGGGCGACGTCCGACGGGGGGTCGGCCACGGCGGCGAAGGCCAGCCCGACCAGGCCCGAGCGCCCCTCCCGCCCGTCCCAGGCTCCGGCCATGGCCAGGGGCGAGGCACGGGCGTGCCAGTCGTTGATCCGCTCGACGGCGGCGGCGGCATCGGCCAGGTGCTCCACGGCCACCTCGAAGGGGGCGCCGGCGTTTGCCACCTCCGGCCCCCTTTCACCATCTCCAAGTGCATCGACGAGGCGGTCCCAAAGAGTGCGGAACTCGAGGAAGTCGAAGAGCCGGCGCACCTCGTCGCGGTCCCACTCCCCCATCTCGAGCGACTCGGGGCCCACCTCCAGTGGCACGTCGCGGACGAGCGGGGTGGCCTGGGCGTTCTGGCGCACGGCGGTCTCGGCCGCGGCCAGGTTGGCGCGCAGCTTGGGGCTCAGCTCGTCGAGGTGGGCGAAGATCGTGTCGAGGTCCCCGTAGGTGTTGACCAGCCTGGCTGCGGTCTTCTCGCCGACGCCGGGCACGCCGGGCAGGTTGTCCGAGGGATCGCCCCGCAGGGCGGCGTACTGGGGGTACTGCGCGGGGGTGACCCCGGTGCGACCGTGGATGCCCGCCTCGTCGTAGAGCACGTAATCCGACACCCCGCGCCGGTTGTACAGGACCCGGATGCGGGGGTCCTCCACCAGCTGGTAGGCGTCGCGGTCGCCGGTCACGACGATGACGTCGTCGCCCTGGTCCCGGGCGCGGGTGGCGAGCGTGGCCAGCACGTCGTCGGCCTCGTAGCCGGGCGCCTCGACGACGGGCATACCCAGGGCGGCCACCACCTGGCGCACCAGGCCCAGCTGCTGGCGCAGGATGTCGGGCGTCTCGGCCCGCCCGGCCTTGTAGTTGGCGACCATATGGTGGCGAAACGTCGGCTCGGGTCGGTCGAATGCGACCGCGACCCTGTCGGGGCGGTGGTCCTTGACCAGGTTGACCAGCATGGAGGTAAAGCCGTAGACGGCGTTTGTCACCTGGCCCGACGCCGTCGCCATGTCGGTTGGCAGGGCGAAAAACGCCCGGTAGGCGAGGGAGTGACCGTCGAGGAGCATGAGGAGGGCCATGGCCAGGCGATGTTACGAGAGGCAGCACCGCCTTCAGGGCAGCACCGCGCCTGCACGGTGGCGGTACCCTTGGCGGCATGGCCGACGGCTTTCACCCCCCGCTGGAGGAGTACCTCGAGGCCATCCACGAGCTGGAGGAGGAAGGCACCACGGTGATCCAGGCCCGCCTGGCCGAGCGGCTGGGCCACACCCCGCCGGCGGTGTCGGAGATGACGAGGCGCCTGCGAGACGACGGGTACGTCACCGTGGACGGGCGGTGCCTGCACCTGACCCCGCAGGGGCGGGCCCGGGCCGAGAGCGTGGTGCGCAAGCACCGCCTGGCCGAGCGCCTCCTGACCGACGTGATCGGCCTGCCCTGGCACAAGAGCCACGTCGAGGCGTGCCGGTGGGAGCACGTGATCTCCGACGAGGTCGAGGCCCGCCTGGTCGAGCTCCTGGGCAACCCGACAACCTGCCCCCACGGCAACCCGATACCGGGCACCGGCCCGGCCCGGCTGGACCTCACCGCCCTGTCGGCGGCCCGCGACGGCGACCGCGTCCGGCTGGAGAGGGTGACCGAGCAGGTCGAGATCGACCTGGCCTCCCTGGAGTACCTCTCGGACCATGGCTTCGTGCCCGGGGCCGAGGCGACGGTGCTCGGCCGCGCCCCCGACGGGACCCTGACCCTGGACCTCGGCGGGGCGCAGTCGATCGCCCTGGGCCCGACCCTGGCCGGCCAGCTCTGGGTCGAGGCGGTCGCCTAGGCCAGCGAGGCCGGCCAGTCCACGGTGATCACCGCAGGGGCGGTCCGGGTCTCGGGGGCGGTCCGGAACTCGGGGGCGGGTCGGGGCTCGGGGGCGGGTCGGGGCGCAGGCCTTCGGCGATGACCTGGCGGGCCACCTCGGTCATCTGGATCCGGCGCTGCATTGCTTGGCGCTGGATCCAGGTGAAGGCGTCGTGCTCCTTCATGGCGCAGTCGTCCATGAGGACGCCCTTGGCCCGCTCGACCACCTTGCGCACCTCGAGGCGTTCCTCGGCCGACCTGAGCTGGTCGTAGAGGCCCTGGCGCTCGGCGAAGTGGCCGAGGGCCATCTCGATGGCCGGGACCAGCTCGCTCTTCTGGAAGGGCTTGACCAGGTAGGCCAGGGCGCCGGCGTCGCGGGCCTGGTCGATCAGATCCCGCTGGCTGAAGGCGGTGAGTATGAGGACGGCGGCGAGCCGCTCGGCGGTAATGTCCCGAGCCGCCCGAAGGCCGTCCACCCCCGGCATCTTTATGTCGAGGATGGCCAGGTCGGGCCGCTGCTCGCGCACCAGGGTCACCGCCTCGTCGCCCCGGCCGGTCTCCCCGACGACCTGGTAGCCCTCCTCCTCCAGGATCTCCTTGAGGTCGAGGCGCACGATGGCCTCGTCCTCGGCGATGACTACCCGTACAGCCACGGGGCGCTCTCCATGCGATCGTCTGGTCCCGGGCCTGGGTTGCCTAATCCTGGTTGACCCAGGTGTCGGGGTCCCAGTCCTGGGCGGCGACGAGGCGGTCGAGGAGATCGTCCTGGGCGGCAGAGAGCTCCTCGATCTGGTGGACGATCAGGCGCCGGCTGCGGGCCATGGCGTCGGCGTGGCGTTGCGCCTCGGCGTAGTCCCGATGGGCCAGGGGCGTCTCTGACACCAGGGATCGGACCCGGGCCTCCTCGGCGGCGTCGGCGAAGACGGCCAGCTGCTCCTCGATCAGGGCCAGCTCGGCCCGAGTGCTACGCAGGCGAGCGGCCACGTCGGTCAGGCGGCGCTCGATGAGGGACCGTGGCATGGCCCGCGGCAGTGTAGCGGCAGGCGCCAGTTCGGGTAATGCCAGGGCCGGGACTCCCCGGATCCCTTTCATGTGCGTTTCATGTGGCCGGGGCACACTGGAAGCATGAGGATCCTCGTTGTCGACGACGAGCCGGCCGTGCGCCAGGCCCTGGACCGGGCCCTGCGCTTCGAGGGCTACGAGACCGAGATGGTCGACGACGGCATCGCCGCCCTGGCGTCGCATGCCGAGCGACCGGCCGACGCCGTCGTCCTCGACGTGGCCATGCCCCGCCTCGACGGCTTGGAGGTGTGCCGGCGCCTGCGAGCTGCCGGCGACACCACTCCGATCCTCCTGCTGACGGCCCGGGCCGGGGTGTCCGAGCGGGTAGTGGGCCTCGACGCCGGTGCCGACGACTACCTGGTCAAGCCCTTCGCCCTCGAAGAGCTGCTGGCCCGCATGCGTGCCCTGCTGCGGCGCAGCGCCCCCCTCTCGGACAACGAGGTACTGCGGTTCTCCGACCTCTCCCTGGAGCCGGGGACCCGGGAGGTCCGGCGGGGACCACGACCGATGGAGCTCACCCGGACCGAGTTCCTCCTGCTCGAGCTGCTCCTGCGCAACGCCCGCCAGGTGCTGCCCCGCGAGATGATCTTCGACCGGGTGTGGGGCTACGACTTCGGGGCCAACTCCAACTCCCTGGAGGTCTACATCGGCTACCTGCGCCGCAAGACCGAGGCCGAGGGAGAGGCCCGCCTCATCCACACGGTGCGCGGCGTCGGCTACGTGCTGCGCGAGCCTGTGGGCGGCTGAGCCGGTGGGCATTGAGCCGGTGGGCATTGAGCCGGTGGGCATTGAGCCGGTGGGCATTGAGCCGGTGGGCATTGAGCCGGTGGGCATTGAGCCGGTGGGCAGCTGAGATGGCGTCGCGGTTGCACGGGCCTGGCCGGGTCAGCCTCCGCTCCCGGCTGAGCCTGCTCGCCGCCGCCGCCGTCGGAGTGGCGGTCGCCCTGGCCGCCGTGGCCTCGTACCTCGCCGTCCGGCACCAGCTCTACGTCCAGACCGACCAAAACCTGGCGGCCGAGGTCAGCGGCGCGACCCTGGCCAACCCGGACCGCTCGGTCAGCGTGCTGAAGCTCGACCAGATCACCAGGGCCGGTCGTTCCGGCGACACCGTCCAGCTGGTCACGAGCACCGGCCAGGTCGTCGACACGATCTTCGGGGGCCAGCAGGTGGCCCAACCGGTCATCCCGGTGACCAAGACGGATCTGGCCCTCGCCGGGCCGGGAGCGGCCGGCCAGACGTACTTCCACTCGGCCTACATGGCCCACGCCCACGTGCGGGTGCTCACCACCGGGCTCGGGCCGACGACCTTCGGGCCGTTTACCTTCCCCGGCCTGGCCGTCGCCGTGGCGCACCCGCTCGGCATGGTGGACACCACCCTGGCCGGGCTCCGCCTCATCCTGCTGGTGGTGTCCCTCGGCGGCATAGCCCTCGCCCTGGCCCTCGGCTATGTCGCTGCCCGGGCCATGATCCGCCCGGTCGAGCGCCTCACCGCGGCCGCCGAGCACGTCGCCGCCACCCAGGATCTGGATGCCACCATCGACGAGGCGGGCGACGACGAGCTGGCCCGCCTGGCCCACAGCTTCAACGCCATGCTCGGCGCGCTGGACGGCAGCCGCCACCAGCAGGCCCAGCTGGTGGCCGACGCCGGCCACGAGCTGCGCACCCCGCTGACCAGCCTGCGCACCAACGTCGAGGTGCTGATGCGCATGCCGGGCCTCCCGGCGGCCGACCGAGACGCCCTGCTGACGGACGTCGGCGCCCAGCTCGAGGAGCTGACCACCCTGGTGGGGGACCTGGTGGAGCTGGCCAGGGAGGACGAGCAGGACCCCGATCCGATCGACGTCAGCTTCGACCAGATCGTCAACCGGGCCGTGGAACGGGCCCAGCGGCGAAATGTGTCCCTGACCTTCGACGTGGCCACCGCCCCGGGAATGGTCAGGGCCCAGCCCGCCCTGCTCGAGCGTGCCGTCCTTAACGTCCTCGACAACGCGGCCAAGTGGAGCCCGGCCGGCGGCCAGGTCGAGGTCCGCCTGGCCCGGGGCGACCGCTGGGAGCTCGACATCGCCGACCGCGGCCCGGGCATCGCCGAGGAGGATCTGCCCCGGGTCTTCGACAGGTTCTTCCGGTCCGACCAGGCGCGCTCCATGCCCGGCTCGGGGCTCGGCCTGGCCATCGTCCGCCAGATAGTGGAGTCCCACGGCGGCCACGTCACGGCCACCTCCCCGGCCGGGGGCGGCACGCTGGTCCACCTCGAGCTGCCAACCGTGGCCGAGGAAGCCCCTCCGCCGGCGTGGCCCGACGCCCCCGAACCGGTCTCGACCCTGCCGGCGTGGCCGGACCGCTAGCCTTGCCGGCACCAGCCCGAGTGGCGGAATGGCAGACGCGGAGGCCTCAAAAGCCTTTGTCCTCAAGGGCGTGTGGGTTCGAGTCCCACCTCGGGCACCCGCTCGGTTTCAGCTATAACTGTGACCATGGAGCCAGGTCCGGCGCTGGCAGTCGTCGTGGCCATTCACAGCGGTGACGTGGCCACCCTCCGGCGGCTCGTGGATGCTAACCCTGGGCTTGCGTCATCACCCCTCGAGGGACCTCACGGCACGCGCACGCCGTTGCATGCGGTTGCCGACTGGCCTGGCTACTTTCCCAACGGACCGGAAGTAGTACGAATCCTCATCCACGCTGGGGCGGACCCGAATGCCCGCGACCCCGACAAGGACGGAGCCGAGACACCACTTCACTGGGCCGCCAGCAGCGACGACGTCGATGTGGCGATTGCGCTCGTCGACGGGGGAGCCGACCTGGAGGTCCCTAATGGCTCGATCGGCACGCCACTCGACAACGCCATCGGCTACGCCTGCTGGAACGTTGCTCGCGTGCTCGTCGCCCGTGGGGCGGCCGTGACCAAGCTCTGGCACGCTGCGGCTCTTGGCTTGGTCGATCGAACGAAGGAGCTGATCGACAGCCAACCCGACGCCGGGGAGGAAGCGCTGTCACAAGCGTTCTGGCATGCCTGTGGTGCAGGTCAGCGGCGAGTTGCGGAGCTACTGCTCAGTCGAGGGGCCGATCTGAACTGGGTCCCCGCCTATGCCAAAGGGACTCCGCTGGATGCAGCGAAAGGCCTCGGGACACGCCAGGAGAACGTGATCAGCTGGCTCGGCGATCTCGGTGCACGCTCCTCGTAGGGGCCCACCCACGCGCCAGCGCATCAGCGGAAATGGAGGCCGAGCTCGCTGGAGTACCGGGTGCCGAGGGCGGCGCCGTGGGTCACGAGCCACGCCGCCAGGCTCACCTCTCCGGTCGAGGGGGCGTCGGAGTCGGCCAGGCCGTCGGCCATCGCTCGGTACTCCTCCGCCGTCAGCACCACGTCGCGCATCGCCAGACCGAGCAGCCGCGAGGCGCCCACCAGCACCGGCCCCGGGACGCGGGCGATGCGGGCCCGGCTGCCCACCGCTGATCGGATCTGGGTCACCAGGTCGACGAAGGTGGGCCGGTCCGGACCCACGGCGTCGACCACCCGGTCGTCGGGCCAGCGGGCGGCGTCCACCGCCAGGCTGGCCAGGTCCTCGACGTGGATGGGCCGCACTCGGTAGCCCCCGCCTCCTCCCACGGCGAACACCGGCAGCCGGCGCAGGAACCAGGCGATGTTGTTGAGCAGCACGCCGCGCTCGTCGAAGAGCACCGAGGGCCGGAGGACGGCGTAGGGGAGCCCGGTGTCGACCAGCGCCTCCTCCACCTGGGCCTTGCCCCGGAAGTAGGGGTAGGGC
The DNA here is from genome assembly GCA_050744105.1 of Acidimicrobiales bacterium. GTDB lineage: Bacteria > Actinomycetota > Acidimicrobiia > Acidimicrobiales > Palsa-688 > JBOGGP01. Next base: position 7,376 of record JBOGGP010000021.1, on the reverse strand, counting down.
GAGCTGGTGGAGGGGTGGAGGATGGACACGTGGACCACCTTGGCGACCCCCGACCGCGCCGCCGCGTCCAGGAGCACCCGTGACCGGTCGACCGCCGTCGGGTGGTCCACCCCGCCATGGGCGAAGCGGACCCAGTAGGTGTTGTAGAGGGTTTGGACGCCTTCGAGGGAGGCGGCCAGGCCTGAAGGGTCCTCGAAGTCGAGCGGGCGCACCTCCACCTCGGCCTGCCCGCCGGCCCGCCCGGGGTGTCCGGTGAGGGTACGCACCCTTCGCCCCTCGGCCAGCAGGCGCCGGGCGATGGCCGCGCCCGAGTAGCTGAAGGCGCCGGTGACAGCGTCGAGGCCGGTGTCATGACCGGTTGGGGTGCTCATGATCATCCTCCGTTCACTGGGTGGTGCCCGATCAGGCCGACCAGGGGGATGAGCCGGCGCACGCGCTCGAACAGAGCCAGAGCGGGGGCCCGATCGCCGTCGAGGTGCGACATGAGCTCCAGGCCCAGGTAGAGCGCCACCAACCCGTGGGCGACCTCCTCGGGGGGCACCACGCCGGCCAGCGGCGACGTGCCGAACTGGGACTCCACGGCATCCTGGGCGAAGCGGCTCCACGGGGCGACGCGGGCCTTGACCCTCTCGCCCAGCCCCGGCGTCGAGGTGGCGCCGGCGATCATCTCCACCAGCACGGCAGCGTCGCCGGTGTCGAGATCCTCGGCGAAGATCCGGGCGGCCAGCTCCACCAGCCCCCCGAGCCCCTCCACCCCGTTGAGGAGATCCTGGTAGCGCTCCCGGCGTCGGGCGCTCACCTGGTCCAGGGCGGCCAGGAGGAGGTCGACGACCGAGCCGAAGTGGTAGAAGACCAGCCCTGGGTTGCAGCCCGCCCGGGCCGCGATGTGCCTGGCGGTGGCGGCGGCGAAGCCCTCCTGCCTCAGCACCTCCACGGCGGCGTCCACCAGGGCCCGCCGGGTGTGGTCGGAGCGCGGCGCCGGCCGGGTGGCACTGCCCGACCTCACCATGCCCTACCGATCTTGGTCACATGGTTTGGGCGCACGATCAAAGCCTACCCGAACCTGCCGTCCGGGCACATGCCCCGGCGTCAGACTCGGATGACTCGGAGCCCGGGAATGTCGTCGTAGTCGCCGTCCTGGGATACCACGGCCAGGTCGTTGGCCATCGCCGTCGCCGCGATCCACGAGTCGTTGACCGCCATCCTCTTGGCCGCATCTCGAAGGGCAAGGCGCAGCGCGGCGCCCCGAGCCCCGCCGCACCGCCGCCCCGAGCCACTCGCCCACCTCGCGCCACGCGACGTCCAGGGACGCCCTCAGCGCGTCACGGCCCCGGCGGCTCGGCTGCATCGCGGACGGCTGCCTCGTCGAGGACCTCGCCCACCTCCGCCAGCGCACCAAAGGCCATGAACTGAACGAGGAGAGAGCGCGCCGTCAGCCGCCGTCAGCCGCCGGCGCCGGCCACGACGTCGACGAGACCTGGGGCAGACCGGGCGGCCTGGGCTTGTGCGAAGGCGGCCCGGTCACGACATCGTGCTGTCCCGCCACTCAAGGAAGGCGGTGGTTGCAGGATCGGGATGCCGTCGTAGCCGGCCAGGGCCAACAGCGCGCCGTCGCCGGTCACGACCGCCTCGACCCGGGCCACGTCGCGCACCCGCACGTGGGCCTGGCCGAAATCGAACGGGTGCGGCTCGCCTGGAGTGACGCCCCCGCCGCCCTGATCCCGGCAGCCTGAAGGGCTCGAAGTCCCCAGCATCCACCACTTCCTGAGTTTGGTCGGCTTGGCTATATGTAGGTAATACTGGCTACAGAGAGGAGCTACGATGCCCTGCATCGCACGCCGAGCCCGACCATTGGTGCTCCACGGCACCTTGACGACCTTCCGGCGCCGCTGCGGCAAGCCGGCCTGTCGGTGCGCGTCGGGTGATCCCCACGAGAGCCCCGCGCTCACCTATACCGAGGGCGGCCGGACCAAGACCCTCACCTTGAGCGCCAGGGAGGTGGAGGAGGTGAGGGCAGCGCTCACTCGCTACGAGTCGGCGCGCGACGAGCTCGACAGCGCAGCCAAAGAGGGGATCGCCACCCTTCGCAGCCGGAGAGGCGGCCGCAGGTGAGCGCGGCGAAGAGGAGCGAGCACTTCGGCGCCTCGCGCCAGTGCGCAGAGGAGATGATCAGCTGGCTGGAGGGGCCCGAGGCCTTGGCGCTCGCCCACGCCGAGCTCGAGGCCGTCGTAGGCGGAGCGCCCGTGGAGGGGTGCTGTCAAGGAACGTGGCACCAACCGACAAGTAGGGCTATGACCGGGCGTCATCAGCGGGAACGAGGCCAGGGTCGATGCCCTCGCCGAGCTGGCCGTCACCGATCAGGGGGCGCTGTGGTGGCGCCGGGCCGTGCTCCGGTCATGGTCGGCGGCGGCGTGAGGTTCCGCCCGGCGCTGCTCGGATGCCTCGGAAACTGGGGCGGCGAGAAGCTGCTGGACGCGTTGGTGGGACAGGCCGAGCAGATCGGCGGCGTCTCTCACCGACAGTCCGGCGGCGGCCACGAGACTTCGGGCGGCCACCTGGGTGGCTACCGCGGCCGCCTCGCTCGCCTGCTCGGAGCGTCGGCGTTCCCTGCGGGCCCTGGTCACGCTGGCCTGGACTCCACGGGGGAGGCGGCCCTGCTCGGTGAACATCAGGCCCTCCGGGCCGGTATCGAGCCACAGGGCAGTGGCGTCGACCAGGTGAGCTCGCGCCTTGGCCAGGGTTCGGCCGTAGGTGTGGACCTGGGGGAGCTCGGCCAGCTCGACCAGCCACATGCCCTCTGGGTCCCGCTCGTAGATGGCCCTATAGGTGGCAGTAGTCGGGCGGTCGGTCGTGTTCATCGCAGCCATCCTTTCCCGAGGCAGGGCTCGAGGTAGAAGGTTTCGGGTGCCCAGGGGGGGCGGTGTCGACGGGTAAAAGGCGGCGTAACGCTCGGCCGCGGGTGGTGTCGGCGACGAGCTCGACGCCGGCCGATGCGTCGATGACGACTGGGGTCACACCTCGCCGGCGGTGCGTGCCTCGGCGAGGGTCTGGGCGGCGGTCACAGCCAGCTCGATCGGCTCCCCGGCCTGTAGCTGGTCGAGCCAGGCGGTGAAGGCTTCAGGTGTGACCTCGTCGTCGGGGTTGACGACGGCGGCCGGGTTGATCGGCTGGTGGTGGGCACGGCGGGCCATGACCATGAGCGTATGTCGTGGGTTCGGTAGTGGATGACTCAGCATTCACCCCGCTGCGCTCGGCGCCGTCGGGCCACGCCGTGACCGCCCCACCGGCGGCCATGGTCCTCACCGGCCCCGGCGCCCCGCCGGCCCAGGTCGCCAGGCCCACCCTGCCCTACGGCAGCGCCACCGGCTAGGGCGTCGGGGCCGCCATCGCCCCCGGGGCTGTCCACGCCGGCCCCGGTCCCAAGGCGGCGGTCCCCCACAGCCTGGCCGCCATGGCCGGGGGGAGCTCGGGCACCGGCACCTCGGGCCGGGGGGCGCCGGGAGCGGCGCCGGCCCTCGCCGGATCGGGCGCCACCGCCCCGGGCGCCCCCACCTCGGTCAGCGCCGCCCTGAGGCCCACCTCGGCCCAGGTGTCGTGGTCGGCCCCGGGCTAAACGGCGGCGAGGCCATCGACTCGTACCTGGTCAACACGCTCGCCTACCGCGGGGGACAGTGGCTCTACCTCCAGACCACCCAGAGCTGCGGGGCCTGCCAGGCCGTGGGGGAGGAGGGCACGCTCACGCTTTCGTGGGCCACCCCGTACGCGGCCGGCATCGACGGCCTCGTCGACTACAGCGTGGGGGTCGTGCCCCCCCGGGGGCGTCAGCCCCATCGCCACCTACTTCACCACCGCGGCCTCCATGACCGTCGGGGGCGTGGCCGACGGCTCGTCCTACTATGGCGAGATCACCGCCTACTACTCGCGCCTGGCCGGGGCCTAGTGTCGATCTCCAACGACGCCCTGGTGGGCACCCCTGCCCCCGACGCCCTGGCCGGGGCCGGGCAGAGGTCGTACCTCACCTACGACGCCTACCCGGTGTCGGACCAGACCGGTGACCTGCTGGTGACCCAGTCCGACCTGGCCCTGCCGGGGGTCTCGTCCCCCTACTCCGCCGGCCAGGACTACAACAGCCTGGCCCTGTCGCCGTCTTCGTCTTCTGCAGGGGGCCTCTCGCTGTCGCCGGGCTGGCGCGTCGACACCGGCACCGACGTGTACCTGGCCCCCGGAGCGGGCGTGGTCACCTACTACGACCGCAGCGGCGGGTCGTGGACCTTCACCGGCCCGAACGGGACCTGGGACCCCCCCCACCGGCCTCGACGACTCCCTGGCCTACGACACCACCACCGCCACCTGGGCCATGGTCGACCACGGCACCAACGAGACCATGGTGTTCTCCTCGTCGGGCGCCCTGGTGGCCGACAACGACGCCAACTCGATGCCGGTGGTCTTCACCTCCGACAACGCCGGCGGGCCCCCCGAGGGCCAGGACGGCAACTCGGCCCTCGTCACCGGCTCGGCCGGGAGCTCACCGGCCAATTCCCTCCTGATCGACCCGGGCAAGGCCTACCGCCCCCAGCTGCAGTCCATGTCGGAGGTCCCCGGCGACGGCACCGCCCTGACCGACCCTTGCTGGCATGAACGACACTGAGGTCATCGAGTCCTTTGTCACCGGCGGGGCGGTGCGGGCCTTCGGGCCGCGGCTCCACGTCGACGGGGACTGCCTGGCCGTCGGCGGGTGGTGGGCGGCCGCCTACCGGGTGGGGCCCCGGACGTTCGCCCTGCGCCAGGAGGAGCCACCCGAGGAGACCACCGCCGTGGAGGAGGTGGCCGCCGCCCTTGGCGCCGCCGGCCTGGCCGAGGTCCCGGCCAACCTGTCCCTGCTGGTTGCGATCACCTACACCACCATCGACATGGGCCTGGCCGAGTGGTCGATCTGGTCCACCGACGCCGCCACCGCCGACGCCGAGCTGTCGGCTCGGGCCGGGGCCGAGTCGTTCTTCGGCGACCCCGCCGGCCCGGGGATGGGTGGGAGCGACTTCAGCGCCGGCATGGGCGGCCTGCGCCGCACCGCCGGCCTGGCCCCCCTCGTCGTCCTGGCCGTCGGCATCGACGCCGGCGCCGCCGCCGCCCTCGGCGGGGCCCTCGGGCACTGCCACGTAGAGGTCCTTTCGCTGGCCGAGGCCACCCCCGAGGTGTGCGAGTCGCTGACCCCGGCGCTGGTCCTGGTCGACGCCACGTCGCACGAGGGGGAGCTCTTCGCCCTGGCCATGGGGGCCAGGGTCGCCGGGCACCCGGGCAGCGGGGGGCGAGTCCTGCCCGTGGTCGCCCTGAGCCCGGCCGCGGCCGCCGGCGCCGACCTGACCATCGACCCGGGCGAGGACCCGGCCCGGTGGGCTGACCACCTGCGAGCCATCCTGCCCTGACCAGGCGGTACGGCGGCCGGGGGCGCCCGGTGGCGGCCGCAGCCCCGGGGATGCGCCTTTCACCAACCCCCCGTCGCCCGCTTGTTACCTCCGCGCCACCTGTGCAGTCAGAGTCAACCAAACGTTCCGTTAGGGAGGAGATCGGCGAGTGCCTGCATTCGTGTTCCCGGGCCAGGGATCGCAGCGGCCCGGGATGGGTCGGGCCTGGGTGGACCATCCCTCCTGGGAGCTGGTCGGCGACGCCTCCGCCGCCGCCGGGCGGGACCTGGCCCACCTCCTCCTCGACGCCACCGCCGCCGAGCTGGTCGAGACCCGCAACGCCCAGCTGGCCACGTTCACCGTCGGGCTGGTCGTACTCGACGCCGTCGAGCGCCTGGGGATCGAGCCCACCTCCTGCGCCGGCCACAGCCTGGGCGAGTACACCGCCCTGGTCGCCGCCGGCTCCCTGTCGTTCGAGGACGGGGTGCGGGTGGTTGCCGAGCGCAGCGAGGCCATGCAGGCAGCCGCCGACGACGTCCCCGGCGCCATGGCCCTGCTGTCGGGCTGCGACGACGAGTCGGCCCAGATCGCCTGCCAGCTGGCCGACGGCGAGGTGTGGGTGGCCAACTACAACAGCCCAGGCGAGGTCGTCGTGGCCGGCGAGCCCGACGCCCTGGCCCGGGCGGCCGAGGCGGCCCGGTCCCTGAGCGGGGCGACGGCGGTGCCGCTGCGGGTGGGGGGGGCCTTCCACACGCCGCTCATGGCCCCGGCTCGTGGCCGGCTGGAGAAGGCCCTGGCCGCCGCCACCTTCCGCGAGCCGGCGTGCCCGGTTGTGGCCAACGTCGACGGCCTGGCCCACAGCAGCGCGGCGGAGTGGAGGGTCCTGCTTCGAGCCCAGCTGGTGAGCCCGGTGCGGTGGCACCACAGCGTGCGGCGCCTGGCCGGCGTGGCCGACAAGGGGCCGGGCGGGGAGAGGCTGTTCGTGGAGGTGGGCCCGGGCGGGTCCCTGTCGAGCATGGTCCGCCGCACCGTCGCCGGGGTGACGACGGTGTCGGTGGGATCGCCCGACGACCTCGACCGCCTGGTCGACGCCCTGGCCGGCGACACCGCCCTGCACGCCTTCGCCGCCGGGCATCAAGGCGAGCACCTCTACGTCTCGGAGCGGATGGTCATCAGCCCCGGCGCCGGCGTGTTCGACCCGGCGGGTGCGCTGGCCGAGGGGTCGAGCGTCGAGGTGGGCACCCTGCTCGGCACCGTGTCGGGCGCCGAGGTGCGCTCGGCCTTCGCCGGAACCCTCATGGGCATGCTGGCCCATCCCGACGAGCGCGTGCAGACGGGCCAGCCCATCGCCTGGCTGCGGGCCCAGTAGAAAGCAGAGCGGGTGGCTGCCAACAGAGGATGTGCCATCACCGGCTGGGCCAGCGCGCTTCCCGACCGGGTGGTGACCAACGACGAGCTGACGGTCCTGTGGGAGACCTCCGACGAGTGGATCCGGGAGCGTTGCGGGATACACGAGCGCCGCCACGCCACCGGGCCGTTCGTGGCCGGCCCGGCGACCACGGCGGTCGGGCCGGGGGGGCTGGGCACCACCGGCTCGCTGGCCGTCGCCGCCGGGCGGGCGGCGCTGGACCGGGCGGGAGTGGAGGCCTCCGACGTCGGTCTCCTCGTCCTGTGCACCACCACGCCGGACCAGACCGTTCCGGCCACGTCCTCGTCGGTCTCGGCCGCGCTGGGGGTCGGGGGCGGGGCCATGGATCTCAATGCGGCGTGCGCCGGCTTCACCTACGGCCTGGTCAGCGCGGCCGGCCTTGTCGCCACCGGCATCGACCGGGTGCTGGTCGTCGGGGCCGAGACCCTCACCCGGGCCACCAACTGGGCCGACCGCACCAGCGCGTTCCTCTTCGGCGACGGGGCGGGAGCCGTCCTGGTCGAGGCGGTGCCCGGCGACGGATCCCTCCTCGGCTGGGACCTCGG
>JBOGGP010000020.1:0-17831 GCA_050744105.1 Acidimicrobiales bacterium | reverse complement strand
GCCGGGCCGGGCGGGGGCCGGGCCGGGCCGGGCGGGGCCAGCGTGGTCGGATCCGGGTCCATCTCCACGCCGGTGCCCGCCGGGGTGCCGGCCAGCCCGACCGGCTCGGGCGGGGGCAGCTCGCTCACCACCGACTCCAGCCGGCTGGCCAGGCGGGTGGCGTCGAGCCGGTCCCCGGCGGCGAGCGTGCCGGCAGCGGCCAGGACGGGGACCAGCGGGCCCAGCCGGCGGGGCGGCACCATGGGCTGGTGGACCCGGGCCATGAGGGTGCCGAAGGTGGTGTCGGCGGCGAAGGGCACGTCCCCGGTGGTCGCCTCCACCAGTACCAGGGCCAGGGCGTAGACGTCGGCGCGGGGGTCGAGGGCCTCGCCCCGGGCCTGTTCGGGGGCGGCGTAGCGAGCGGTCCCCAGCACCGCCCCCGACGGCTCGGTCCACGACGCCTCGGCCAGGGCCCGGGCCAGGCCGAAGTCGGCGATGCGGACCTGGCCGCCACGGTCGAACAGGAGGTTGGCCGGCTTGACGTCACGGTGGACCAGGCCCCGGGCGTGGGCGTGGGCCAGCGCGGCGGCCACGTCGGCCCCCACCCGGGCCGCCTGGGCCGGCGTCAGCAGGCGGCCGGTGTCGAGCAGGGCCCGCAGGCTGCCCCCCTCCAGCAGCTCGGTGACCAGGTAGGGCGACTCCTCGTCCTCGCCCCAGTCGTATACCCGCAGGATGTGGGGATGGACCAGCGAGGCCACCGCCCGGGCCTCGGCCCGGAACCGGCGCAGGAAGGCCCGGTCCCCGGCCAGGGCGGGGTGCAGGACCTTGACGGCCACCCGCCGGCGCAGGACGACGTCCTCGGCCACGTAGACGTGGGCCGACGCCCCCGTGCCCACCGGTCTGAGCAGGCGGTACTTGTCGCCGAGGACGCGCCCCACCTGGTCGGCGATGCGCGATGGCGCCACCCTGACGAGGCTAGCGACGCCGCCGGGGGGGCTGGGGGATGGTCGTCGGGTCACCTGGTGGTCGGCGGCAGGGGTCACGGCGCCGGCGGCAGCTCCCCGTGCTCCAGCAGGCGGGCGAAGGCGGTCTCGTCGATCACCGGGACGCCGGCGGCGTCGGCCCTGGCCAGCTTGGCTGCCCCGGGGTCGGCGCCGGCCACCACCGCGGTCGTCCTGGCGGACACGGCGCCCGGGGACTTGCCCCCCCTGGCCTGGATGGCGTCCTCGGCCGCCTGGCGCGTCCAGCCCTCCAGGGTGCCGGTCACCACGACCGACCGGCCCACCAGCGTCTGGGCCACGTCGGGCTCTCCCGGCCCCTCGAGGTTGAGGCCGGCGGCCCGCAGCCTGCCGACCACGGCCCGGTTGGACTCCCGGGCGAAAAACTCGGCCACGCTGCGGGCGATGACCGGTCCGACCCCCTCCACCACCGCCATCTCCTCCTCCGACGCCGCCATTATCCGGTCCAGGTGCCCGAGGGACCGGGCCAGCACGGCGCTGCCGGTGACGCCGAGGTGGCGGACCGACAGAGCCACCAGCAGGTTGGCCAGGGGCCGGCTCCTGGACCGCTCGAGGGCGGCCTTCAGGTTGCCCACCGACACCTGGCCGAAGCCCTCGAAGGCCCGCACCCGGTCCCAGTCGAGGGTGTAGATGTCGGCCACGTCGGCGACCAGGCCCTCCCCCACCAGGAGGGCGACGGTCCGCTCCCCCAGGCCCTCGATGTCCATGGCTCCCCGGGAGGCGAAGTGGCTGATCCGCTGCACCCGCTGGCCCGGGCAGTCGGCGTTGACGCAGAAGGTGTCGCTCTCGCCCTCCAGGCGCACCAGGGCCTGCCCGCACACCGGGCACCCGGCGGGAAACCTCCATGGCGCCAGGCCGGCGGGACGCAGGGCGAGCACCGGCCCGCGCACCTCGGGGATGACGTCGCCGGCCCGGCGGACGGTCACGATGTCGCCGGGCCGGACGTCCTTGGCCCGGACCTGGTCCTCGTTGTGCAGGGTGGCGAGCGACACCCGGGCTCCCCCGACCACCACCGGCTCGAGCTGGGCAAAGGGCGTGGCCTTGCCGCTGCGGCCGATGGAGACCATGATCCCCCGCAGCCTGGTGGTGCGCTCCTCGGGGGGGAACTTGTAGGCGATGGCCCACCGAGGGGCCTTGGAGGTGGCGCCCAGCTCCCGGCGCTGGGCCAGGTCGTCCACCTTGACCACCACGCCGTCGATCTCGTAGTCCAGGTCGTGACGACGATCGAGCCACGACCGGCAGTAGGCGTCGACCTGGTCCAGGCCGGCCAGGGTGGTGGCCTCGGGGTTGACCGGAAGGCCGGCCGCCGCCATCCACTCGAGCGTCTGGCGGTGGGCGACGAACCCGGGGCCCCCCGTCACCTCGCCCAGCTGGTAGGCCCACAGGCCCAGCTCCCGGCTGGCGGTGACGGCCGGATCCTTCTGGCGCAGGGAGCCGGCGGCGGCATTGCGCGGGTTGACGAAGACACGCTCCCCGGCCGCCTGCTGGCGCCTGTTGAGGGCCTCGAAGGCGGTGACGGGCATGTAGATCTCCCCCCTCACCTCGACCACGTCGGGCGCCGTCCCGGCCAGGCGACGAGGGACGGCGGCGATGGTGGCGACGTTGGCGGTGACGTCCTCCCCGGTGATGCCGTCGCCCCGGGTGGCCGCCCCCACCAGCCGTCCCCCCTCGTAGCGCAGCGACATGGCCAGGCCGTCGATCTTCAGCTCGCAATTATAGGAGACCGAGCCCGATATGTACCGGTCCATCCTCTGGCCCCAGGCCAGCAGCTCCTCGTAGCTGTTGGTCTTGTCCAGCGACATCATCGGGCTGCGGTGGGCCACGGCGGCGAGGCGGCCAGATGCCGCGCCCCCCACCCGCTGGGTCGGCGAGTCGGGCGTGGCCAGGTCGGGGCGCCGGCGCTCGATGGCGGCCAGCTCGGCGACCAGGGCGTCGAAGTCGGCGTCGGGGATCTCGGGTGCGTCGTCGACGAAGTAGCGGATCGAGTGGTACTCGATCTGCTGGCGCAGCTCGGCACAGCGGGCCTCGGCCCCGCCGGGATCAACCACGACCGGCTGAGCCAGTCTCAGCGGGCGCGGCCCAGCCGGACGGCGTAGAGGACGGCGGAGGCGGCGAAGAGGGAACCGGTGACGAGCAGCCACCGCCCGAGGAAGGGCGCCTGGCTCAGGCCGGTGAAGGCGTGGTAGTTGCGTTCGGACAGGCCCAGGACCAGGGGGAAGGAGACGGCCAGCAGCACACCGGCCAGTATTACCGGCACCCGGACGTGGTTGATCCACGGCACCCGGGGGAGCCGGGACGGGTCGCGGCGGGCCGCCCGCACGCCACCCCGGTCGGCCAGGGCGTAGAGGGGCCACAGCACCAGGTCGTGGGCCACGGCGGCGCCCACGAACCACACGGCGATCCGGGTCACCGGCCCGGAGGCCACCAGCCGGCTGGCCGCGTAGGCAGCCAGGACGAAGCAGGCGGCCATGGACAGCAGGTGCAGGGGGCCGGCGCCGTAGTGGCGCTTGAGCCATCTCATGCCAGGTGCCTCACGCCGGCCAGGTGCCTCATGCCGGCCGGGCCGGGTGGAGCTCGATGCGCCTCACCCACTTGGTGTTGTGGACACCGGGGGCGGCGGGGACGACGGTGCGGGCCGGGTAGCCGTGGTCCATCGACAGGTCGGTGCCGTTGACCATGAGGGCGAGCATGCTGCCGGGCGCCGTCACCTGGTTGCCACCGAGGGTCACGGCGGCGAAGGCACCGCCGGACTGCAGGGAGATGACCCGTGCCGTCGCCGGGTCGGGTACGCCGGCCAGGGCGGCCAGGTCGGCCAGGGGCACCCCGGTCCAGGTCTGGCTGGTCGACCAGCCCTCGACGCAGGCGATGGGGAGCTCCTCGGTGCGCAGCGGCATGGCCAGGAGCTCGTCGCGGCTGAGCATCACCGTGGTTGTCCCCACCAGCTCGAGCTGCCACGACGCGCCGGTCTGGGCCGGCGAGATCCCGGCGGTGCGAGCCGTGATGTTGACCTGGAAGTCGTTGGGACCGCTCCCGTAGCTGCGCCCCCGGGGGGCGAGCAGGGCCACGTGGCGGGCCCAGCCGCCGATGCTCTGGCCGGCGGTAAAGACGAGCACGGCCAGCGAGCTGCCGCCGACGAGGGCCAGGACCCCACGGCGGGAGATGGTGGCCGGCGCCGGGTTGACCGCCACCAGGTCGCTGTCGACGTCCTCGACCACGGTGGCCGCCAGCCCGGTGGCCAGCTCGGTGCGCAGGCGCCGCGATCGCAAGGACCGCCGCATGGTGCCGAACTTGACGGCGACGTGGCTGGCGAACCCGGCGATGAACAACCATGCCCCGAAGAAGTGACCGGTGTAGAAGGAGAACCCGAAGCTGTAGTCGTCGGCGATGTTGAGGACGCCGGTGGCCATCTCGAAGACGATGCCGCCGACCAGGAGCAGGAGGCTGATCCGCTCGGCCACCTTGGCCACCGTCGCTGCCGGTGGCCAGGTGAAGAGGCGGGGGATGACCGACCACAGCTTGGCCGCCACGACGGGGACGAGCACCAGACCGAGGATCACGTGGGTCCCCTGGCTGACGCGGTAGATCCAGCTGGGATCGGTGATCCAGCCGAACAGGTAGGCGCCGAACAGCCCGTGCAGGGGGGTCTGGTCGTTGCCGGCCAGCCGGGGGTCGTAGGCGGCGTAGGACACCAGGCCGGTCACGAGCTCGACGGGGATGCCCACGAGCAGGACCGAGCCGAGCACCGAGGTCAGCCACGGCCCCCGCACGGGGCTCCGCCACAGCCCGTAGACCCGGTCGGCCCCGGCGTCGGCGGCCAGGCGCGCCCGGCGCAGCAGCGACGGAGGCCCCTCAGGCAGCGCGGAACGCATACAGGGTGCCGTTGTCGGAGCCGATCAGCAGCGTCCCGTTGGCGGTCAGGGCCGGGTAGGAGGCCACGATCTGTCCGGTGGCCACGTCGAGGAGCTTGGTACCGCTGTAGCTGAAGCCCAGGATGTGGCCGGAGGCCGTCCCGAAGTAGACGTCGTGGTGGGCGTCGACCGCCGGCGACGTCCACACCCCGATCCCGTTGGGGGACAGGGCCTGGCTGGTCCCGTCGTAGCGGCCCACCACCGTGCCGGTGGACGCCTTGACGACGTCGACGTACCCGTCGTTGTCCCCGAAGTAGGCCAGGCCGTCGGCGGTGGCGGCCGGGGTCGAGTAGGAGAACACGTTGCGGGGATAGCGCCAGGCCACCGAGCCGGCCGGGGTGATGCCGTACTCGTAGAGGTCGTTGGTGCCGAGCACGACGGTGCCGTCGGGGGCGACCGCCGCCGACACCTCGATGTCGGCGCCGGCGGTGAAGCGCCACTTGACGGTGGCGCTGGACCCGTTGTCGGTCAGGGCTACGAGGTCGGGGCCCGAGGTGGCGTAGACCGTCCCGTCGGCGGCCACCGCCGGGCTGCCGAAGGACGCCTTGCCGATGCTGGTCGTCCACATCTGGTGGGCTCCCGCCGCGCTGGCCTGGTAGGCAGCCACGTCACCCTTGGAGTCGGCCACGTACAGCTGGCCGCCGGGGCCGAGCGCCGGTGACAGCACGGCGCCGGCCAGCTTCTGCTGCCACAGCAGCTTGCCATGAGGATCGATCCCGTAAAGGGTGCTGTTGGGCCCCGGCCAGGCGATGGTGCCGTCGGCCAGGACGGCGGCGCTGGTGGACAGGTCCTGGCCGTTGTCGCTCGACCCGCCGCCGTCGTAGGTCCACCTGTCGGCCCCGGTCGCCGGATCCAGGGCGTGGAGGACCCCGTTGTTGGCCGACTCGTAGATGGTCCCGTCGGAGCCGACCACCGCCCCGGCCACCACGGGGGCGCCCAGGTTGCGGGTCCACAGCATGGCGCCCGTGGTGGGCCCGGTGGCGGCCGACGCCCCCGAGTGGCGGCTGTCATGGAGGGCGGCGGGCCACGCCGGGCCGGGGTAGGCCGGCGAGCTCCCCGGCGCCGCCCCCGTGGGGGGGGCGGGGGGCACGGTAGCCACGGTCTTGGGCGCCGCCTGGGTGGTGGTGGCCGGGGGCTTGGCCGCCTTGGGCGCCGCCGTGGACCCGCACCCGGCGGCCAGGGCGGTCGCGCCCAGCGCGACCAGGGTGGCGGCCCGCCAGTGGGCCAGGTGGCTGCGGGCGCTGGGGCAGGGGCTGGTCACGGATGCTCCTCGGGCGAGTGGGCAGGGGGCGTCACCGGGCCGGCGACGTCACAGGAGTAGTCTGGCCAACACATCCTGGCGTTACAGGGCGCGCCGGTATTCTCCCGACCGGCTTTGCTAGAACCGGGCGGTGACCCCGGGTCTGGAGGCCGGCGACGCCGGCCTGGTGGGTCGCCTCCTCGACGGCGACGAGACGGCCTTCGCCGGCCTGGTCAGGCAGTGGAGCCCGGCGATGATCAAGCTGGCCACGCTGTACGTGGACGACCGGGCGGCCGCCGAGGAGGTGGTCCAGGACAGCTGGCTGGCGGTGATCACAGGTGTGGGCGACTTCTCGGGGCGGGGCAGCCTGCGGTCCTGGGTCCTCGCCATCGTGGCCAACCGGGCCCGCACGTGCGCGGTGCGCGAGAGGCGGGCGGTGGCGTTCTCCTCCATGACATCCCCCATGGCCTCCTCCATGGCCGGGGACGAGGGCCCCGGAGCCGACCGCTTCGCCGCGGACGACGCCCCCGGGTGGCCCGGGGCGTGGCTGCGCCCGCCCCGGCCCTGGCAGTCGGCGCCGCCCGAGCGGCCCGACGACGGCGTGGTGGCTCGGGAGCTGCGGGACCTGGTCGAGGGGGCCATCGCCGGCCTGCCTCGCCGGGAGCGCGAGGTCGTGACCTGCCGCGACGTGCTCGATCTCAGCTCGTCCGAGGTGTGCCAGATGTTCGGCCTGTCGGCCATCAACCAGAGGGTGCTCCTGCACCGGGCCCGGGCCCGGTGCCGCGCCACGCTGGCCGGCTACCTGGAGGTGGAGGGGCCGTGACCGGGGCGCCCCCGCTCACCTGCCGCCAGCTGGTCGACGCCGTCACCGACTACCTCGACGACGCCATGGCCGCGCCCGAGCGGGCCCGCTTCGCCGACCACCTGGCCGCCTGCGCCAACTGCGAGGCCTACCTGGACCAGATCCGCACGACGATCGCCGTGGCCGGCCGACTGACCGAGGGCACCGCCCGCCAGAGCCTGGGCCCGGCGGCGATGGCCGAGCTGATGGAGGCCTTCCGGACCTGGCGCCGCGGCCCCTGAGCCGGCCGGCCATCCTCGGCTCTCAGCGGGCCGGGCCGCCTCCGACGACGTCGTCGCCGGAGTAGAGCACCACGCTCTGGCCGGGGGCCACCCGCCGCACCGGCCCGGCCGTGCGGACGCCGTCGCCCGTCCAGGTGGCAGGCACCGGCTGGCCGTGGGCGCTGGCCTGCACCAGCAGGTGGGCGCCGGCCGCCGGCGGGTCGGACACCCAGCTCATGGCCCCGACCTCCACCCGGTCGACCATGAGCTCGTCCACGGTCCCCATCGTGACCCTGGCGGCGGCGACATCCACGCTGAGGACGTAGCGGCGCGACGACCGGGGACCCGGTCGGGCACCGAGGCGGCGCCGCTGGCCGACGGTCACCAGCTCGACGGCGGCGACTTTCCCCACCTCCTCCCCACCGCGCTCGACCAGGGTCCCCGGGTGCAGCGGGACCCGCGCCCCGACGAAGCCGTGCCTGCCCTGGGGGCGTGACACGAAGCAGACATCCTGGCTGTCGGGCTTGGCCGCGGTGGCCAGGCCGGCGGCCGCCGCCCGGGCCCGCACCTCGGCCTTGGCCAGGTCCCCCACCGGCATCAGCACCCGGGCCAGCTCGGCCTGGCCGAGCATGTGCAGCACGTAGGACTGGTCCTTGGCCGCGTCCGCCCCCCGGCGCAGGTGCCAGCCCGCCGGCGACCGCCGGACCCGGGCGTGGTGCCCGGTCGCCACCGCGTCGAAGCCCAGCTGGGCGGCGCGCTCGAGCAGGCGGTCGAACTTGAGGTGGCGGTTGCACTCGACGCAGGGATTGGGCGTGGTCCCGGCGGCGTGGGCGTCCACGTAGGGCCCTACCACCCGGTGCTCGAACTCGGCGCTGAAGTTGAACACGTGGTGGGCGATGCCGATCTGCTGGGCCACCCGCCGGGCGTCGTCGACGTCGGCCACCGAGCAGCAACCCGAGTCGGACGGCCCACCCCACAGCTTCATGGTGGCGCCCACCACCTGGTGGCCAGCCTCGGCCACGAGGGCGGCCGCCACCGAGCTGTCGACCCCGCCGGACATGGCGACCAGGACCCTCACGGGATCACCGGGGTGGTCACCGGGCCGGGGAGACCACTGCCCGGGCCCGGCGCAGGTGGGCCACGGCCGCCGGCACCACGTCGAGGGCCAGGTCGACATCGGCGGGCGTGGTCGTGGTCCCGAGCGACAGCCGGACGCTGGAGAGGGCGTCGGCGGCCCCGATGCCCATGGCCACCAGCACGTGGCTGGCCTCGATGGCCCCGCTGGCGCAGGCCGACCCGGCGGAGGCGCACACGCCGGCGTCGTCGAGGAGCACCAGCAGGGCCTCGCTCTCCACGCCGGGGAAGCGCAGGTGGCAGTTGCCGGCCACCTTGGCCGGGCGCCACCCCGTCTCGACGGCGCCGGCGACGGCGGCCAGCAACCCGTCGGCCAGGCGGTCGCGCAGGGCGCCGACGCGGGCGACCTCGGCCGGCCGGGCCGAGCTGGTGGCGTCGAGGGCGGCGGCCAGGCCGACGATGCCGGCGACGTTGTGGGTGCCGGAGCGGCGGTCGCGCTCCTGGCCGCCGCCGTGGATGACCGGGGCGAGCGCCACGTCCCCCCGCACGGCCAGGACGCCGACTCCCTGGGGGCCCCCGAACTTGTGGGCGCTGACGCTGACCAGGTCGGCGCCGGCCGCCGCGGCAGCGATGTCCAGCCACGGCGCGCCCTGGACGGCGTCGGTGTGCAGCACGGCGCGCCGGGCCCGGCGCCGCACCAGGGCGGCCACCTCGGCCAGGGGGTTGACCGTGCCGACCTCATTGTTGACCGCCATTACCGACACCACGCTCACCGAGTCGTCCAGCAGGGCCCCGAGGGCGTCCAGGTCGACCACCCCCCCGCGGGTCACCGGCGCCAACCTCACCGGGCCCGGGCCGGCGGCGGCGGCGTGCAGGACGGCGTGGTGCTCGGACTCGGTGGTGACCACGGCGCCGGGCTGGACGGCCAGGCGACCGAGCAGCGCCAGGTTGTCGGCCTCGGTGCCCCCGCCGGTGAAGACGACCCCGGCCGGGGGCACTCCCAGGCACCGGGCCACCACGTCGCGGGACTCGTCGATGGCCTGGCGGGCGGCCCGGGCCACGGCGTGGGAGCCCGACGGGTTGCCGAAGCGCTCGGTGAGCCACGGCCGCATGGCCGCGGCCGCCTCCGGGCGCAGGGGGGTGGTGGCGGCGTGGTCGAGGTAGGCCCGGCGGGCGTGACCTCCCGCGGTTGCCGGAGTCCCGGCGGCGGCAGGCCTGGTGGGGAGGGGCGGGCCCGGCATGGCCCGTCCGAGGCTACCGGCTGCCGGGGCTGCCGGCGGTAGGGCGGCGCCGTGGGGCAGGTTGGCAGCGCCTGCCCAGGACCTACGCTGGGCAGCCATGTCTGACGATCCCTTCTCGGGGACGGGCGCCGCCTACCTGCACCACCTGCTGCTGGCCGCCCTCACCGGGCCCCGGGGGGCGGGAGCACTGGCGCCGGGACGGCTGGTGGCGCGGATCCTGATGGCTCTCGACGGGGCCGGCGGGGACCGGGTGGTGGCCCGCTACTGCGCCCCCGTCCCCGGTGCCGGCAGCCGCTTCACCCTGCGGCCCGGCGCCTCGACCTCCTCCGACGGGCGTCCCGCCGTGATGGGGGCCTCCGAGGCCCTTCACGGCGCCTGCCGGCTGGCGGCCACCCAGCCGGTGGCCATGGTGGGCGAGACCTCGGGCGGACTGGTTCGCCGGGTGTTCGAGGGCGGCCCGGACCGGCCCCTGCGCTACCTGTGGCCCGATGCCGCCGAGTACGAAGGCGACGACGACGCCTGCATCGACGCCCTCGAGCAGTGGGCGTGGGTGATGGACAGGTGGCGCTCGGACCCCCCCGGGGCGGCGACCCTGCCCGGCCGGGAGACGGGCCGGGCCGCCCTGGCGGCCACCCGACCAGGGCCGGCGTCCACCCCCAGGCCGGGCCCGGCCTTGACACCCGCTCCTGCCGGGGAGGCTGGGGGCACCCCCCCGGTGCCGCCCGAGCCCTCCCCGCCGGCGTCACCCGAGCCTTCGGTGGCCCTGGTGGCCACCACCCCGGCGATGGCCCGATCCGACCCCGACCCGTCGTCGGTCCCCACCGCCGCCACCCCGGCCGTGCCCGTCGAGGTGCTGGCCGGCGCCGTGCGCCAGGCGCTCGGCGACGTGACCGTCGACGTCGACCTGGGCGCCGTCGAGCGCCTGGTGGCCGGCGCCCTGCAGACGGCCATGCGGGCCGCCCTGGCCTCCCGCAGCACTCCAGGCGAGGCCGCCCTCGACCAGGCCAGCGTCGAGCGCATCGTCGCCGCCCTGGCCCCGATGCTGGCGGCCCCGGCGGGCGCCGCCGCCGTGTCCGGCAACCCCGGCGGGCGGGACAGCGAGCTGGCCGCCCGGGCCGCGGGCGGCGTCGGCGACCACGGCGTGGGCGACCACCGGGCCGGCGACGACCTGCTGGCCCGGGCCACCCTGGTGGCGGCGTCGGAGGAGCTGTTCCTCCAGCTGGAGTCGATGACCGACCGGATCCGCGCCGGCACCCGCGCCCTGGAGTCGCTGGCCGACGAGCTGGCGGCACGGGACCGCACCGCGTCCCGGTACCTGGACCGGGTCGCCCAGCGCACCGACACCGCCGTCGACCGGCTGGGCCAACGCCTGGGCGACCGCATCGAAGAGCTGACGAAGTCCTCGGCGGCCCGATCGGTGGACCACCACCAGATGCGGGAGCTTGCATCGGAGGTGTCCGAGCTGGTGAGGGCTCTCGGTCAGGGGCAGGGGGAGGCCGGCGCCCGGGAGGCCGGCGCCGGCCCGGGCCGCCAGAGCGACCACCTGGCGGGCTGACCGCCCTCGCCGCCCGTCGCCGCGGGCAGGGGATCCGTTCGTCATTCGACTGGTGTGTCCCGCGTTAGCGCGATGGCGCGCTACCGTCTGGACGTGGATCTCTTGCCGGTCACCTCCACCCTCCGATGAGCCAGCTCCGCCTCGATCCCCTGACCGGTCGTTGGGTGGTGATCGCCGGCGAGCGGGGGGCCAGGCCGTCGGCCTTCCTCACCCGCCGGCTGCCCGTCGAGGACGACCTCGGCCGGCCGTGCCCCTTCTGCCCGGGCCACGAGGACAGCCAGCCGGCTCTGGCCACCTACGGGACCTCCGGCGCGTGGTCGGTCCAGGTGCTCGAAAACCGCTACCCCGCCTTCGGCGGGACCGAGCCCATGGTCGTCAGCCATCTGGGCCCGGTCTTCACCCAGGCGCCGGCCAGCGGGATGCACGAGGTCTTCGTGCTGTCCCCCGACCACGGCGCCAGCTGGGCCGACCTCTCCGATGCCAATTCCACCCTGGTGATGCAGGCCCTGGGTGACCGCATGAGCGTGCACGCGCAGACTCCGGGGCTGCGCTACAGCCAGGCCGTCGTCAACTGCGGGCGGGAGGCCGGGGCATCGATCGAGCACCCTCACGGCCAGCTCCTCTCCATGCCCTTCGTCCCCGGGGAGACGGCAAACGAGCTGGCCGGCTTCGCCCGCTTCCAGGGCAACTGCCTCCTGTGCGCGGTCACCGACGCCGAGGAGCAGACCAACCACCGGGTGATCTACGCCGACGACGACGTCTCGGTGATCTGCCCCTTTTGGAGCGGCAGCCCCTACGAGATGCTGGTGATACCCCGGCGCCACGGGCCGCACCTGTTCCGGGCCCGGCCGAGCGACCTGTCGGGAGTGGGCCGGGCCGTGCAGCGAGGGCTGAGCGCGCTGACCACCAGGCTCGGCGACATCGCCTACAACGTGATGTTCCACTCCGCGCCGTTCCGGGTCAGCGGGGACTACCACTGGCACGTCCACGTCCTGCCCAAGGCCACCACCAGGGGCGGCTTCGAGCTCGGCTCCGGGGTGCTGATCAACGTGGTCACCCCCGAGCAGGCGGCAGGCGAGCTCAGGACCGAGCTGGCCGCCGTCGCCTGAGACAGCCGGCGCCGGGCCCGAGCCGGCCACGGCGCCCCCGAGGGGCAGCCGCCTCGGTTCAGTCGGCCGGGGCCAGCCACAGCACCGACAGCGGCGGCAGGGCCACCGGGGCCGACCACGGCTGGCCGTGCCAGGCAACGGCCTCGGCCCACACCGAGCCGGCGTTGCCCAGCCCGCTGCCCCCCCACTCCCGGGCGTCGGTGTTGAGCAGCTCCTGCCACCGGCCGGGCCGGGGCAGGCCGATGCGGTAGCCCAGGTGGGGCAGGGGAGTCAGGTTGGCCACGCAGGCGACGACCCCGGGCGGCGGCACCCCCTCCGGGGTGGGTGTGCCGGCGCCGGCCGGCGCCCCCTCGGTCACCTCGGCCCCGGCCCGGCGCCAGCGCAGGAAGGCCAGCACGCTCTGGTCGACGTCGCTGGCGTCTATCCAGCCGAAGCCCTCGTAGGTGGTGTCCTGCTCCCAGAGCGCGGGCTGGGCTCGGTAGAGCCGGTTGAGCTCCCCCACCATGCGCTGGAGCCTTCGGTGGTCCTCCCACTCCAGGCTCCACCAGTCGAGGTCGCGGTTGTGGTCCCATTCCCGCTCCTGGCCGATCTCGCCGCCCATGAAGATCATCTGCTTGCCCGGGTGGGCCCACATCCAGGCGTAGAGGGCGCGCAGGTTGGCCAGCTGCTGCCAGCGGTCCCCGGGCATCTTGTTGAGCAACGACCGCTTCCCGTAGACGACCTCGTCGTGGGAGAGGGGAAGGACGAAATTCTCGCTCCACGCGTAAACCAGCCCGAACGTCAGCTCGTTCTGGTGGTAGCGCCGGAAAAGGGGATCCTGGCCGAAGTAGTCCAGGGTGTCGTGCATCCACCCCATGTTCCACTTGAAGCCGAAGCCGAGGCCCCCGAGGTAGGTGGGCCGCGACACCCCCGGCCACGCCGTCGACTCCTCGGCGATGGTCGTGGCCCCGGGGTGGGATCCGAAGAGCACCTCGTTGACCTCCTTGAGCAGCTGGACTGCTTCCAGGTTTTCCCGGCCTCCGTACTGGTTGGGCAGCCATTCGCCGTCCTTGCGGCTGTAGTCGAGGTAGAGCATGGAGGCGACGGCATCCACCCGCAGGGCGTCGACGTGGAACCGCTCGACCCAGTAGAGGGCGTTGGCCACCAAGAAGTTGCGGACCTCGTTGCGGCCGAAGTTGAACACATAGGTGCCCCACTCGGGGTGGAAGCCCAGGCGGGGATCGGCGTGCTCGTAGAGGGCGGTGCCGTCGAAGCGGGCCAGGGCGAACGAGTCGGTGGGGAAGTGGGCCGGCACCCAGTCCACGATCACCCCGACGCCGGCCCGGTGGCAGGCGTCGACCAGCTCGCAGAAGTCGTCCGGGCTGCCGAACCGGCTGGTGGGGGCGAAGTAGCCGGTCACCTGGTAGCCCCAGGAGCCCGAGAAGGGGTGCTCGGCCACCGGCATCAGCTCCACGTGGGTAAAGCCCAGCTCGGCGCAGTAGGCCGGCAGCTGCTCGGCCAGCTCCAGGTAGGTGAGGGGCCGCCCGCCGCCGTGGCCGTCGGAGGTGTGCCGCCACGACTCCAGGTGCACCTCGTAGATGGACACCGGCTGGCGGTAGGGGTGGCGGGCCGCCCGCTCGGCCATCCAGGCGCCGTCGGCCCACTCGTGGGCGGGCCGGCCCACGATGACGCTGGCCGTGTCGGGGGGGACCTGGGTGGCCTGGGCCATCGGGTCGGCCTTGAGCACCAGCTTTTCCTCGCTGGTGACCAGCTCGTACTTGTAGCAGGCGCCGGCGGCGATCCCGGGGATGAACAGCTCCCATACCCCCGAGCTGCCGAGGGAGCGCATCGGGTGCATTCGCCCGTCCCAGAAGTTCCAGTCGCCGACGACCCGTACCGCCCTGGCGTTGGGCGCCCAGACGGCGAACGACACCCCGTCCATGCCGTCGTGGCAGCGCGGATGGGCGCCGAGGACCTCCCACAGCCTGTGGTGCCTGCCCTCCCCGAAGAGGTAGAGGTCCATGTCCCCCAAGGTGGGCCACGAGCGGTAGGGATCGTCGAAGGCGTACGCCGGGCCGGCGCCGTAGCGGGCCTCGAAGCGGTAGGCGGGGGCGCCGTCGGGGATCGGGCCCTCAAAGAGCCCTGCCGGATCGACCCTGGTCATCGCCTCCCGGGCCGGGGGGCGGCCGGCGGGGCGCTCGACGAGCAGGTCCAGGTGGTCAGCGTCGGGCCGGAACGCCCTCACCACGCCGCCGTGGCGGCCGAGGACCCGGTGGGGGTCCCCGTGGCGGCCGGCCACTATCAGGTCCATCTCCTCCCGGGACAGGCCGGGCACGCCGGTGCCGGCCTGCCCCCCTGCCACCGGCTCGGCGGCCGTCTTCTTCGCGCTTGCCATCGCCGGGTACCTACCCGCCCGGCGCCGGGGCCGAACAGCGCCCGGGGGCAGGGGCGCTCACCCCTGGGTCAGCAGGCGGGAGACGGCGGCCAGTGGGATGGGGGCCCAGTCGGGCCGGTAGGCCGATTCGTAGGCGACCTCGTAGAGGGCCTTGTCCATCTCGAAGGCGGCCAGCACGCTGTCCCAGGTCTCGGCCTCCGCCGGCACCAGCGTGTCGATGCCCCGCGTCGAGCGGTACCCGTCGAGGAAGGCGGCCCGGTTGTGCTGCTCCCACATCTCGGCCATGGGCTCGAGCTCGCCCAGCTCGTCGGCGTCGCGCTCGCCGAGGACGTAGCGCGCCGCGTACTGCAACGATCGCACCATGCCGGCCACGTCCTTGAGCGGCGAGGTCAGCCGCAGCCGCTCGTCGAGCGGGCGGGCCGGCTCCCCCTCGAAGTCGAGCACGTACCAGCCGCGGTCGGTCCTCATGACCTGGCCCAGGTGGTAGTCGCCGTGGGCCCGGATGGCCGGGCCGGCGTCGGCGACGGCGGCCAGCCGGCCCACGAAGGCGGGGGCGGCGTCGGCCGCACCCGCGCCCAGCTGGTAGGCCGCCCGCTCCAGGCGCTCGGAGATGGAGGAGACGAGCAGCGGCCACCACCGCTCGACCAGCACCCGGCGGTCGACGCCGAACGCCCGGGCCATGGCCAGGTGCATCTCCGCGGTCATGCGCCCCAGCCGGGACGCCTCGTGGGAAAAGTCCCCTCCCGCCTCCTCGGGCCCGGCGCCCGCCGCCCCGTAGAGGTCCCGCAGGGAGGTGAGGGCCAGCGCCCAGCCCTCCGAGCCGCCGGCGAGGAACTCCTGGGCGAAGGCCAGGTCGCGACCATCCCTGCGCCAGTGGGCAACCGGCGCGGCGACGTGGGCGAAGCCGGCGTGGTGCAGGGCGGTGGTGACCTCGACGTCGGGATTGCTCCCCTCCAGCAGGCGGCGGAAGACCTTGACGATGACCCGGTCGTCGTAGACCAAAGAGGTGTTGGACTGCTCGACGCTGACCGGCCTGACCCGCTCAGCGGACTCCGCCCCCCCGCTGACCACGCCCAGGAGCACCAGGGCCAGCTCGGGGTCCAAGGTGGCGTCGTAGTAGTAACGGTCGGCCCGCGCACCGAGGACGGCGGGCTCGTGGCCGTTGAGGAAGTCGGCCGGCTCGCCCCCCGGGCGCTCCCCGATCAGGAGCTGGTACCGGGCCCCCTCGCCGTCGACCAGGGCCCACAGCAGCCGGTGGGCCCCCCCGCCGGTGCGGGCCAGCTCGCCGGAGCACACCACCTCGACCTGGCCGGGGGGCGGGTCGGCCGACCCGGCGTACCAGCGCTGGCGCCCGAGGTGGGCGGGCACCAGGGTGTCGAGCCCGGCCGGCAGGGCGGCGGGGACCACCTCGCCGGGGACGGGGGCGCCGGGGACGGGGTCTGGTCCTGGATCAGCCACGGGTGAGCTCGAACCAGTAGAAGCCGTAGGGGGCCAGGGTCAGGAAGTACGGCAGCTCGCCGATGCGCGGGAAGGGGGTGCGGCCGGACAGCTCGATCGGGACCTTGCCCTCCCAGCGCTGCAGCGGCAGCTCGGCCGGCTGGGCGAAGCGGGACAGGTTGCCGACGCAGAGCACCGTGTCGGTCGGCTCGGTCTCGGGGTCGACCACCGGCGTGGCCCGCACGTAGGCCAGCACCGAGGGGTTCTCGGCCGACACCACCTCGAAGGTGCCGGTGCCGAAGACCTCGTGCTGCTTTCTCACCTCGAGCATCCGCTTCATCCACTGCAGCTGGGAGCTCGGGTTGCGCAGCTCCGCCTCCACGTTGACCGACTGGTACCCGTACACGGGGTCCATGATCGCCGGAAGGTAGAGCTGGGCGAAGTCGGCCCGGCTGAACCCGGCGTTGCGGTCGGGCGACCACTGCATGGGGGTGCGCACCCCGTCGCGGTCACCGAGGTAGATGTTGTCCCCCATCCCGATCTCGTCGCCGTAGTAGAGGATGGGCGAGCCGGGGAAGCTGAACAGGAGGGCATGGAGCAGCTCGGCCACCCGCCGGTCGTTGTCCACGAGGGGCATCAGCCGCCGGCCGATGCCGATGTTGCGCTTCATCCTGGGGTCCTTGGCGTACTCCGCCCACATGTAGTCCCGCTCCTCGTCGGTGACCATCTCCAGGGTCAGCTCGTCGTGGTTGCGCAGGAATATCCCCCACTGGGCGCCGGCCGGGATGTCGGGGGTACGCGACATGATCTCGGTGACGGGATGGCGCTGCTCCCGGCGCAGGGCCATGAACATCCGCGGCATGAGCGGGAAGTGGAAGCACATGTGGCACTCGTCGCCGTCGCCGAAGTACTCGACCACGTCCTCGGGCCACTGGTTGGCCTCGGCCAGCAGCACCACCCCCGGGTAGAGGTCGTCGACCTCCTTGCGCAGGCGCTTGAGGTACTCGTGGGTCTCGGGCAGGTTTTCGCAGCTGGTCCCGTCCCGCTCGAACAGGTAGGGGACGGCGTCGAGGCGGAAGCCGTCGAGGCCGATGTCGAGCCAGTAGCGCAGGACGTCGAGCATGGTCTCGGCCACGGCCGGGTTGTCGTAGTTGAGGTCGGGCTGGTGGGAGAAGAACCGGTGCCAGTAGTACTGGCCCCGCACCGGATCCCAGGTCCAGTTGGACTTCTCGGTGTCGACGAAGATGACGCGGGCGTCGGGGTACCCGGTGTCGTCGTCGCTCCAGACGTACCAGTCGGCCTTGGGGTTGTCGCCGTCCTGGCGGGACTCGAGGAACCACGGGTGCTGGTCGCTGGTGTGGTTCATGACCAGGTCGGCGATGATGCGGATCCCCCGCTGGTGGGCCTGCCCGACCAGCTCCACGGCGTCGGCCAGGTCCCCGTACTCGGGCAGCACCGTCCAGAAGTCGCTTATGTCGTAGCCGCCGTCGCGCAGGGGAGACTGGTAGAAGGGCAGCAGCCAGATGCAGTCGATCCCCAGCCACTGGAGGTAGTCGAGCTTCTCGGTAACGCCCCGCAGGTCGCCGGTGCCGTCGGTGTTGCAGTCGTAAAACCCCCTGACCAGGATCTCGTAGAAGACGGCCGTCTGGTACCAGCGGGGGTCGGCGCCGTCGACGATGCTCATCCGGGGACCGTCATACCCAGGTCGAGCACGTGGGCGACCCGCACCGAGGGGTCCAGGCGCACGAAGGGGTGGGCCGTCCACAGGTACAGCTCGCCCGAGAGCTCCTCGGAGACGTAGAAGGGCCGGTCGGAGGGCACGCCGAGTGCCCC